>JBFHGI010000227.1:0-4659 GCA_041583175.1 Pseudorhodobacter sp.
ACCGGCAAAACTGGCATCGGCCATCGGGTCGGCATCGGTATAGAGTTTCTGGTTGGTGCCTTTGGGCGCATCGGCCAGCGTGCCGCCGCCTGCGCCCACGGCAAGGCGGGTGGTGTCCAGCGCACGGCGCAACGCGGCCTCGGAGATTTCGGTGGAATGGGCATAGCCTGCCACCTCTCCCAGCACGGCACGCAGGCCGAAGCCTTCGGAGGCGTCATAGCTGGCGGTTTTCACGCGGCCATCATCCAGAACGATGGCTTCGGAGCGTTTACGCTCCAAAAACAGCTCTCCATCCTCGGCGCCATGGGTGGCCTGGCGCAGAATAGCGAGGGCTTGCGCCTCATCCAGATGAGTCTCGAACGGGCGGAAGGGCGCTTCGGTCATGTAAAGTCCTTGATTTACATCAAACGGCGTCGGTTTGCCGCAATGGTTTCTCTTGTCGTTACTGCCTTAATATGGTTTCACCGGAACTGGAAACAACGGGATTCTGCCCTAGAGTCGGGTAAACCCTAACGCAGGCTGTAAAAGCCGCACAACGAACGGGATATGCAGATGCGCATCATGACAGGATTTTCCGGCATTGCCGCAGGTTTGGGGACGCTGTGGGGGGCAACCATGGCCGCCGCACAAGATTTGGAAGTTGTGGGGCGTCCGGTTGACGGGCTGACAGGGTTCCAACCCGCAGCAACGGAACTGGCGCGTGACATCCACAGCCTCGATCACGGTTTGAATATCGTGATGGGGATCATTGTGGTGTTTGTGACGGGGTTGCTGGCCTTTGCGGCATGGCGTTTCAATGCCAAGCGCAACAAGGTTCCGGCGACCTTCACCCATAACAGCCCGCTGGAAGTGGCATGGACCATCGTTCCGATTGTGATTCTGGTGTTTATCGGTGCTTTCTCGCTGCCGGTTCTGTTCAAGCAGCAGGAAATCCCGAAAGGCGACATCAATATCAAGGTGACGGGTTACCAGTGGTATTGGGGCTATGAGTATACGGATGAGGAATTCGGGTTCGAGAGCTTCCTGCTCGACAAAGCCTCGCTGGCTGAGAACGGCTATGCTGAATCGGATTACCTGTTGGCGACCGATACCGCCGTGGTTGTTCCGATCGGCAAGACCATCGTGATGACCGTAACCGGTGCTGACGTGATCCACTCCTGGACCATTCCGGCTTTTGGTGTGAAGCAGGATGCGGTTCCGGGTCGTCTGGCGCATCTGTGGTTCAAGGCGGAGCGTGAGGGCGTTTACTTCGGCCAATGCTCGGAACTGTGCGGCAAGGACCATGCCTATATGCCGATCACGGTGAAAGTGGTGTCCGAGGCGGCCTATGAAGAGTGGCTGGCGGGTGCCAAGCAGGAATATGCGGGTATTGCCGCAGCGCCTGTGAAAGTTGCTGCAGCGGACTGAAGCGCATGACGTATGGGCGGGGCCAGAGTGCTGGCCCCGGCTTTTCTTTAGAAGGACCAAGGCAATGAGTGACGCCCAGGCAATCGAACAAGGCGGAGAGGCAGGGTTTGGCGATTACGTCGCGCTGCTGAAGCCGCGTGTCATGTCGCTGGTCGTGTTCACCGCTTTGGTCGGCGTGTTGGTGGCGCCGGGGCAGGTGCATCCCTTTGTCGCTATGACGGCCATTCTGTTTATCGCGCTGGGGGCAGGGGCCTCGGGGGCGCTGAACATGTGGTGGGATGCCGATATCGACGTGATCATGAAGCGCACCGCCAAGCGGCCCATCCCTGCGGGCCGCGTGCGCCCCGGTGAGGCGTTGGGTTTCGGTCTGGCGCTGTCGGGCATTGCGGTGGTGATGCTGGCGCTGGCCACGAATCTGCTGGCGGCCGGGTTGCTGGCCTTCACGATCTTTTTCTATGCCGTTGTCTATTCGATGTGGCTGAAACGCTCGACCCCGCAGAACATCGTGATCGGTGGTGCGGCGGGGGCCTTTCCGCCCATGATCGGGTGGGTTGCGGTGACGGGAAGCGTCTCGATTGAAGCGGCGTTGATGTTCATGCTGATCTTCATGTGGACGCCGCCGCATTTCTGGGCCCTGGCCTTGTTCATGAACGAGGATTACAGCAAGGCGGGTGTACCGATGCTGACGGTGACCCATGGCAAGAAAGCCACGCGGAACCATATCCTCGTCTACACGATTGCGCTGGTGCCGTTTGCGCTTGGCGCGGGCTTCACCTCGATCGGGGGACCGATTTATCTGGTGGTCTCGGCGCTGCTGAACGCTGGTTTCCTGTGGGGCGCGTGGCGCATCTGGCAGCGGGATGAGACGCAGGCCGAGGCTGACAGCTATGCCGTGGAAAAGCAGGTTTTCAAGTTCTCGCTGCTGTATCTGTTCCTGCATTTCGGGGCGTTCCTTGCCGAAGCCGCCTTGAAACCTTACGGGCTGGGGGGCTGGTAGGATGTCTTTTCGGGCAGAGCATGAGATTCACAAGCGCCGCCTTGGTCGCAACCTTGGCCTTGGTGCGGTGTTGGTGGCCTTTGTCGCGCTTGTTTTCGGGCTGACAGTGGTGAAGGTGACGAATGTCGGGCAGATGCAGGGATTTGACCATGTGGTCCGCCCTGAAATGGTGCCCGCAACAGAGGCGGGCAAACCATGACCCCTATCCAGAAAACCGCAGCACAGCTTTCAGCCATTGCCGTCCTTATGGTCTCGCTCTCATTCGCGGCGGTGCCGTTTTATGACTGGTTCTGCCGTGTGACGGGCTTTGGCGGGACAACCTCTACCGCCGTCGCAGGCTCTGACGTGATTTTGGACCAGACCATTACGGTGCGGTTCGATGCGTCCAAGGATCGCAATATGCCGTGGGAATTCAAACCCATGCAGCGCGAGATGGACATTCGCATCGGTGAAACCGGGCTTGCCTTTTATGAGGCCTATAACCCGACAGATCGCGCCGTCGGCGGCATGGCCAGCTATAACGTGACGCCGGATGCGGCGGGCGGCTATTTCACCAAGATCGCCTGTTTCTGCTTCACCGAGCAAGTGTTGCAACCGGGAGAGCGGGTGCAAATGCCCGTGACGTTCTATGTGGATCCCGAGATCACGAAAGACCGTGAAGGCAAATATGTGAAGGTGATCACGCTGTCCTACACCTTTTATGAAGCCGATATTCCGGTGGAAGAGCAAGCAGGTCTTGCCCAGCCCACCGCCGAGACCGTAAACTAAGAGAAATCGCCGCGCCCGATAGCGAGGCGTCGAGAAAAAACGAGGGAATGACGACAATGGCCCACGCCAAGAACCACGACTACCACATCCTCCCGCCCTCCATCTGGCCTTTCATGGGCGCGCTCGGGGCGTTTATCATGCTCTTCGGCTCGGTGCTGTGGATGCACGGCTCTGGCCCGTGGATGGGCCTTATCGGCTTTGCGATGGTGCTTTACGTCATGTTCGCATGGTGGTCCGATGTGGTGCATGAAAGCCAGATTGGCGACCATACACCCGTTGTGCGGATCGGCCTGCGTTACGGTTTCATCATGTTCATCATGTCGGAAGTGATGTTCTTTGCGGCCTGGTTCTGGTCTTTCTTCAAACATGCCATGTATCCGATGGGCCCGATGTCGCCTGCCGTTGATGGCGTCTGGCCCCCTGCCGGGATCGAGACGTTTGACCCGTGGCACCTGCCGCTGATCAACACGCTGATCCTGCTGTGCTCGGGTGCGGCGGCGACTTGGGCGCACCACGCGCTGGCCCATGAGAATAACCGTAAGGACCTGAAAAACGGTTTGATTCTGGCGATTGTGCTGGGCGCGTTCTTTACCCTGCTGCAAGCCTATGAATATAGCCACGCGGCCTTCGGCTTTGCGGGCAACATCTATGGCGCCAACTTCTTTATGGCGACCGGGTTCCACGGGTTCCACGTCGTGATCGGCACGATCTTTCTGACCGTTTGCCTGATCCGCGCTTACAAAGGCCATTTCACCCCTGAAAAGCACATCGGCTTTGAGGCAGCGGCTTGGTACTGGCACTTCGTTGACGTGGTCTGGCTGTTCCTGTTCGCTGCGATCTATGTCTGGGGCCAATAAGCCCGGCTAAGGGGTTGCCCTGTTGAAATGAAGGGCGCGGGCCGCAATGGCTCGCGCCTTTGTCTTTGAGTCGGAGATGGATGAGAAATGACACGGCGCATGATTTTTCCGCTGCTGTTCGGGCTGGCTGGCGTGGCGATTCTGTTGTCGCTGGGCATTTGGCAGGTGCAGCGTTTGCAGTGGAAAGAGGCGGTTCTGGCCGAGATCGACGCGCGTATCGGGGCGGCGGCTGTAGATTTGCCCGCAAACCCCGACCCCGAGGCAGATAAATTCCTGCCGGTGCGGTTGGAGGGGCATCTGACGGGCGACCAGTTGGACGTGCTGGTCAGCCGCAAACAGATCGGTGCGGGCTACCGCGTGATCGCGGTGATCGAGTTGATGGACGGACGGCGGGTCTTGCTGGATCGGGGGTTCCTGATCGAAGCGGCGCGCGGATTGCCGCGAGAGGTGACGGCGCTGACCGTGGAAGGCAATTTGCTGTGGCCCGAGGAGGTGGACGGGTTCACGCCTGCGCCTGATGCAACGCGGGGCATCTGGTTTGCGCGTGACCTGCCGGCCATGGCAGAGGCGCTGAAGGCGGAACCTGTGCTGATCGTGGCCCGGACCGAGACAGGTGACGGGATCGAGCCG
>JBFHGI010000228.1:0-4652 GCA_041583175.1 Pseudorhodobacter sp.
AAGCCGAGATTGACGAACAACTGGCGCTGATTGTCGAGATCGCGCAGCGCCATAACCCGGTGGAACTGCGCGAAGCTGCGGATGAGGATCAGGCCAAGCGCATCTGGTTGGGGCGAAAATCGGCTTTTGGCGCGATGGGGCAAATCAATGACTATATGTGTCTGGATGGGACCATTCCGGTATCCAGCCTGCCTTATGTCCTGCGCCGTATTGGCGAGATGAGTAAGGAATATGGTCTGGCGGTGGGCAATGTGTTCCATGCGGGCGATGGCAACATGCACCCGCTGATCCTGTTTGACGCAAATAAGCCGGGCGATCTGGAGCTTTGCGAGGCCTTTGGCGCGGAAGTGTTGAAGCTCTGTGTCGAGGTGGGCGGTTGTTTGACCGGCGAGCATGGTGTCGGGATTGAAAAGCGCGACCTGATGAAGGTGCAATTCGCGCCCGAGGATATGGAGGCGCAGATGTGGGTCAAGGATGTGTTTGACCCGAAGTGGTTGCTGAATCCGGCCAAGGTGTTTCCGCTGGATGTGACCGCGAGCCGCCGGATTGTGTGACCCGGCTGGGGGGCTGTCTGCCCCCCAGACCCCCCGAGGATATTTTTGCCGAAAAGAAAGGGCAGAGGGATGAAACCTGCCACTGAGTTGGAACTGGCTGAAGCGATCCGGGAGGCCAAGGGGCCTTTGCGGGTTACAGGCGGAGGCACGCGGGCGATTGGGCAGGTGGGTGCGGCGCAGGTTCTGGAGACCTCTGGCCTGAGCGGGGTTTCGCTGTATGAGCCGGGGGCGTTGACGATTGTGGCGGCGGCTGGGACAACTTTGGCCGCGGTAGAGGAAGTACTGGCCGAGGGTGGGCAGCGCTTGCCGTTTGAGGTGCCGGACCTGCGCAGGCTTCTGGGACGGCAGGGTGCGTCGACGATCGGGGGGGTGGTGGCGGAAAATGCCTCTG
This sequence comes from Pseudorhodobacter sp., assembly GCA_041583175.1. GTDB lineage: Bacteria > Pseudomonadota > Alphaproteobacteria > Rhodobacterales > Rhodobacteraceae > Pseudorhodobacter. The sequence goes on from JBFHGI010000228.1 coordinate 946, forward strand.
GCCCGCGGCGTATTCAGGCGGGTGCTTGCCGCGACAGTTTGATCGGTGTGCGTTTCGTCGATGGGGCAGGCACTGTTTTGAAGAATGGCGGGCGGGTGATGAAGAATGTCACCGGCTATGACTTGGTCAAGCTGATGGCGGGAAGCCGGGGGACGCTTGGTGTGTTGACAGAAGTGGCCTTCAAGGTTTTGCCGCGCCCCGAGGTGGAGGCAACGCTGACGAAGGACGGATTGGACGCGGCAGCGGCAGTGACGGCGATGTCGCAGGCGTTGGGCTCGCCTTTTGAGGTGACGGGGGCGTCCTATCTGGGCGGGCAAGTGCGATTGCGGATTGAAGGCATGGCGGGGTCTGTGGCCTACCGGAAGGCCGCATTGGCCACGCTGCTGGGCGCCGGATGGGATCTGAAGGAAGGCGAAGCTTCGGCACCGCTGTGGCGGGAAGTGCGGGATGTCGCTCCTCTTGTCGGTCAGGCGGGTGCGGTGTGGCGTGTTTCGGTGAAACCCTCCGATATGCCGGCGGTTACCGCTGCCCTGAAGGATGCGGAGATACTGTGTGATTGGGGTGGCGGGCTGATCTGGGCGAGGGTGCCGGAGGTGGGCGATGCACAGGCGGGAGAATTGCGAGGGCTGATGGCGCGGATTGGCGGGCATGCGACACTGGTGCGCGCTTCGGAAGAGACCTTGGCCCAAGTGCCTGCATTTCACCCCGAACCGCCTGCCGTTGCGGCTTTGGCAGCTGGCCTGCGCGCGAAATTCGACCCGCGCGGGTTGTTCAGCGGGCGAGGCTGAGCGGATGGGTTTGCTGATCTTTATCGCCTTGCCGCTGGCCGTCTATCTTTCGCTTGCTCTGGTGGCGAAGGGGCGTCCTGCGGCAATTGCCCTTATCGTTGCCTTGGCGCTTGTCGGGGTGAGCTATCGGCTGATGCCTGAACTGGCCATCGCTGCCTTTCTGGCCTTGGGCGGCATTGCCATGGCGGCGCTGGCCCAAACGGTTCGCGTTCTTGCAGCGGAACGGATGGCCCCTGGTCTTTACTTCAAATTGCTGGGCGTACCGCCGATGATTGCGTTCTTGATCCTGACTTTCAGCCGCGGAGCCTAAGCTATGCAGACAACATTCACACCTGAACAGCTGAAAGATCCGGCGATTGCACGCAGCAACGAGATTTTGCGCGCCTGTGTCCATTGCGGCTTTTGCACTGCGACCTGCCCAACCTATCAAGTGCTGGGGGATGAGTTGGACAGCCCGCGCGGGCGCATCTATCTGATCAAGGATATGCTGGAAAAGGGGCGGCCTGCGGACGCCAAGACGGTCAAACATATTGACCGCTGTCTGTCCTGCCTTGCCTGCATGACCACATGCCCCAGCGGCGTGCATTACATGCATCTGGTCGATAACGCGCGGGAGTATATTGAGAATACCTACAAACGCCCCTTGGGCGACCGCTTGCTGCGCTGGGTGCTGGCGCAGATTATCCCGCATCCGACGCGCTTTCGGCTGGCGCTGCTGGGGGCCAAGATCGGGCGTCCTTTTGCCTTTCTGATGCCGGATGCCCGCCTGCGGGCGATGCTGGCAATGGCGCCCAAAACCATTCCAGCCGTCAGCCGTAATGATGACCCGCAAACTTTCGCGCCAGAAGGCATACGCAAGTTCCGCGTGGCCTTGATGACGGGTTGCGCGCAGAAGGCGCTGAACACTGACATCAATGATGCGACCATCCGCATTCTGCGCCGCTTGGGCTGCGAGGTGGTTGTGGCAAAGGGCATGGGCTGCTGTGGTGCGTTGACCCATCACATGGGCAAGACCGACCAATCGCATGCCTCGGCTGCGGCCAATATCCATGCCTGGATGGCGGAAAAGCGGGCAGGGGGGCTTGATGCGGTGGTCATCAACACCTCGGGCTGTGGCACCACGGTCAAGGATTACGGCCATATGTTCCGCAATGACCCCTTGGCTGCCGATGCGGCCGAGGTTTCGGGCATGGCGATGGATATCTCGGAGCTTCTGGTCAAGATCGGCTTGCCGGAAGGCGCGGATAAGGGGATCAAGGTCGCCTATCATGCAGCATGCAGCTTGCAGCATGGCCAACAGATCAAGACCTACCCCAAAGACCTGCTGAAACGCGCGGGCTTCACCGTGGTGGAACCTGCTGACAGCCACCTGTGCTGCGGGTCGGCGGGCACCTATAACCTCTTGCAGCCCGAAATCAGTCAGCAACTCAAGGCGCGCAAGGTGCAAACGCTGGAGGCAAAACAGCCCGATATCATCGCCGCAGGCAATATTGGCTGCATGATGCAAATCGGCTCGGGTAGCGCGATACCGATCGTACATACGGTGGAACTGCTGGATTGGGCGACCGGGGGGCCAAAACCACATGCCCTAAGGGAAAGTTAATTTCCTACACTTGGCCTTAAAACTGCCGTAAAGGGCCGATATCGAAAATCCACGTTATCGGAGGTCCTATGGTCATTCTACCGATCCTTTCGCGCGCAGCGCTTTGCGTGATGATGGTCTTTGCTTTGCGTGGTGTTGCCAGCGCCGAGGAATCCGCCTTGCAGCGCCTTGATACCGGCGATGAAAGCCGGGGCTGGAATGCTGTCGGTCGTTTGAACATGGGCAAGCGCAGCTTTTGTACAGGCGCGCTGATCGCGCCCAATCTGGTGCTGACAGCGGCACATTGCCTGTTTGATGCCAAGACCGGTATTCGCATCAACCCGAATGAGATTGAATTTCTGGCGGGCTGGCGCAATGGCCGCGCCGCTGCCTATCGCGGGATCAAACATGCGGTCGCGCATCCCGAATATGTATATAGCGGCGCTGACAAGCTGACGCGCGTCTCATACGACCTGGCTTTGCTGGAATTGGATCAACCGATCCGCATGACCTCTATTCTGCCGTTCGAAACCGATCTCTTGCCCGGTGCGGGGGATGAGGTGGGGGTGGTTTCCTATGCCAGAGACCGCTCGGAAGCACCAAGCCTGCAAGAGGTGTGCCATGTCTTGAACCAAGAGGCGCAGTTGCTGGTGCTGTCTTGCAATGTCGATTTCGGCTCCTCCGGCGCGCCGATCTTTTCAGTGCGGGACGGGGTGGCGCGTGTGGTTTCTGTGGTTTCCTCCAAGGCGGATTATGGCGGGTCGGAAGTGGCGCTTGGCACGATTCTGCAGGGACCGTTGCAAACCCTCCGCGCCAGCCTGGAGGCCGAAAGCAGCCCGTTCCAGAAAACCGACCCTTCCAAGCGTGATATGGAAACCGGTGCCGGAAACAGCGCGAAATTCCTGAAGCCATGAGAGTACAACGGCGGGGCATAATTCAGCGCTTCGCCTTAGCCGCGCTTCTGGTGCAACTGGCCTGGCCCGCTGCGGCCCAAACGCAAAGCACGGGGTTGGAAGCCTTGGGGCGCCGAGATCAGGTGCTAGGGTGGGAAGCCGTTGGCCGCGTGGATATGGGGAATTCAGGTTTTTGCACGGGGACCTTGATTGCGCCTGATCTGGTTCTGACAGCTGCGCACTGCCTGTTCGATGCCGCAACCGGCAAACCTTACGAGCCGTCCTCGATCGAATTCCGTGCGGGTCTGCGCGATACCAAAACGATTGCCGCCGCGCGGGTGCGTCGTGCGGTTCCCCATTCCGGTTACACCCCCTTCACGGCTGTCAGTGCGCAGAGCATTCGCTATGATGTGGCGCTTCTGGAACTTGCCGAGGCCATACCCG
>JBFHGI010000229.1:0-4651 GCA_041583175.1 Pseudorhodobacter sp.
GAATGCCCGCCGCACGGATATGCAAAAGACTTTTCTGCGGCATGAGGCTTTGGCCAAGAACCTGACCTTCTTGCGCCTCGCCTCTCCGGTCGAGCGGATCGCGATGCCGCATCGCTTGGCCGATGCCGAGACATTGAACGCCACCTGGGCCGATTTTCGTCCCGCTCTGCCGCTTAGCGTGGAAGGTGCCGTAGCGGGCGGCTTGGGGTTTCTGGGCGGCTGGCTGGCGGTTGCGGGCGTGCTGTGGCTGTTGCTCTGGCCGTTCCGGCGTCAACTCGCGCGGCGCAACCAGCCGTCATAGCAGACCACGGGGCCGAATAGAGGCAGGCCGATCTCGACATGAAAGCGGAAGCGGTCACCGTCTTGCCGCTCATAGCTGTCGCCGCGTGGCATCAGGGCGGTGGGCAAAGGCAGGCCGAGCAGCGACCAGCGGCGCGGGAGGATGCGCAGACGCCCCGCTTGCCAGACAAGGGCCAGACCAAAGCGTAGCGGGCCGAACCTCTCTTCCATTAGATGCATGTTGCGGCCTTGGCCGCGCCGTTGCGTGGACCGCATGACGCGCCCGCCGAAATTGCGGACCCATGTTTCGACGCCTTGCGCATCGGTCGTGAAGGTCACGGTCACCGGAATGTCGTTGCCTTCTTTGGGAAAGCCGAACAGCCGCGCCACCATGCGGGCAAAGGCCCCTTTCCCGGTTGTCACCTGCGCGCGCCCTGTCCATTGGCTGTGCGGACCGGGGCGGTGCAGGTCTTGCAGCAGCGGCGGCAGCGCATCAAAGGCCGCAGCCAATACGTTCGGATACAGCGGGGCGGCCGCAGTCTCATCGCGCCATCCGGTTGTGATACTACGGCTCGCGAAAAGCGCGTCGTAATCGGCCAGCGTCAACGCGCCAATCGCAGCGCGCGCGCCGGGGGCTGGGGCCTTGCCCGCAAGCGTTTTTCGGATCAACGCCTCGATCGCCATCGAGGGGATCAACGGCCCGTCATCCGCCTCGGCCAGCAAATGCCAGCTTCGCGTGACGGGCTTGCCATTTGCCACGCCCTTCGCCTCCAGAAACATGCCGCCGCGATGCTCGCCAAAGGTGCAGGCGTTCAGCACACGGTAACAGATCGGGGCCAGCGGCGCGAGGTTGGGCAGGTGTAGCGCGTGGCGCGCACGGGCCAGAAGGTTGAGCATGCGGTGCAAAACCTCTGGTACGGGCCCTGCCCCCATCCACAGGCTTTGCACATCGGGCATCTGTGCAGGAATCAGCCGCAGATCCGGCACATCGACCAAGGAAAACCGGATGTTGTGCAGGGGCAGCGCACCCGGCACGGCCACTGTATAGCGCAGGCTTTCGCCAAGGCCGATACCTGTGCAATCCACCCCATCGCGGCGCAGGCGCACGGGCTGGCCTGCATATCCCAAGACCGCACGCATCACATTCATCCCGACGCCCGCATAAGGGGAGGGCGCAATTCCGCCGCGCACCTGCGCAATGGTCATGGTTTTGGCCATTTCCACCAATACGGCGGCTGTCAGAACCGGAAAGCTGCTGACACCGGACAGCACGAACACTCCCTTGTCGCGGGCTTGGGTGTCAAAGCGGGTGATGCCTTGCACGAAATCCGATCCATCCGCGAAATCGAGGTAGTTCACGCCCTGCGCTATCGCCGCCTCGACCACGGTGTAAGGGGTGGGCCCGTAATCCTGAAACGGTCCGGACGCATCGACGAGGATATCGGGCTGTTCCGCCGCCAACACTGCTGCAATGTCGCGCCGGTCCACCGCCAGAGGCCGCAGCACCGCGCGCCCCGTCCAACCCCTGCAAAACGCCTGCGCTGTGGCAAGATTTCGCCCCGCGATCAAAATCTCCATGTCCGGCAGATCGGCCAACAAATGCGCAAGCCGTCCGCCAAAAACCCCGTAACCGCCTAAAATCAACAGCTTCATCGCCAAGGCCACCTTATCGCTTCACCGCGCCAGCAGACCCGATTGGCCGCTTTTGGGCAAGCCCGCGTGATGACGCAGGCGTGGCTTGACCTCTGCCCACATTTCCCGCAGGTTCCGCGCCAAATTCTCTGAGGAGCAAAGCCCGTGAGCACCCCCCCGTTTGCGCCGTTTGAATGGATGATCGCCTGGCGCTATTTGCGGGCCAAGCGCGCCGAAGGCGGTGTGTCGGTGATGACATGGATCAGCCTGATCGGCATCACCTTGGCGGTGTTTGCGCTGATTGCGACGCTGTCGGTGCGGGCGGGCTTTCGGGCGGAGTTTGTCGATACGATCCTTGGTGCCAATGCCCATGTGACTGTCTATGCCGCCCAGCACCAGGCTGCCGATGGCCGCACCATCCGCGGCTTTGAGAACTATGACGAGGTGGCGACGCGCGTAGAGCGTGTGCCCTTTGTCACCCGCGCCGCGCCGATGGTGCGCGCGCAAGTGATGGCCAATGCGGGCGAGCGGAGTTCCGGCGTCGAGGTGTTCGGGATGCGGGCCGCCGATGTGCAGTCCATCCCGCGTGTAGGCGAAGGGGCGGATGCTTACGGCGATCTGTCGCGCTATGACGAGGGTATCGCCATCGGGTCGGGTGTGGCGCGGGAGTTGGGCGTGACGGTGGGCGACCGTATCCGGCTGATTTCCCCCAACGGCGTGAAAACCGCCTTTGGCACCAGCCCGCGCGTCTCGGCTTATGAGGTGGTCTATGTCTTTACCGCGGGCCGCTATGACATTGACCGCACACGGGTTTACATGCCGCTGGAGGCCGCGCAGGAGTATTTCAACCGCGAGGGCCTTGCAGACGAGATCGAGGTGATGGTGACCAAACCCGAGGAGGTGGACAGCATCGCGCTCGACCTGATGAAAGCGGGTGGCCCATATGCCAATATCTGGACGTGGCGCGACAGTTCGGGCGGCTTCCTGCGCGCGCTGGAGGTGGAGGACAATGTAATGTTCGTCATCATGTCCGTGCTGGTGCTGATTGCGGCGATGAACATTGTCTCGGGCCTGATCATGCTGGTGAAGAACAAGGGCCGCGATATCGGTATCCTGCGCACGATGGGGTTGACCGAAGGCTCTGTCCTGCGGGTGTTTTTCATCTGCGGCGCGTTTACAGGCATCATCGGGACGGTGCTGGGCGTGGCTTTGGGCTGCCTTTTCGCGATCTACATCGACCCGATTTTTTCTTTCGTGAACTATGTGGCTGGCGGCGGGGTCTGGGACCCGTCGATCCGGGGGATTTACGCGCTGCCCGCCAAGCTGCAACTGGGCGATGTGCTTTCGGCTGTGGTGCTATCGCTTGGGCTGTCGTTCATCGTCACCATCTTTCCCGCGCGCCGTGCCGCCCGGATGAACCCGGTAGAGGCGCTGCGCTATGAGTGAGGTGATGCTGGCGCTGGAAGGCGTGACCAAGGCCTATAACAAAGGCAGACCCGCCGAGGTGCAGGTGTTGCGCGGGGCCACACTGACCGTGGCGAAGGGCGAGGTGGTGGCACTGGTGGCCCCGTCCGGAGCGGGAAAATCGACCTTGCTGCATATCGCGGGCCTGCTGGACAGCGCCGATGCCGGGCAGATGCGTTTGGGCGGTGTGGATATGGCGGGCCTGTCCGACCGCGCCCGGACCGAGGCGCGGCGGCGCGATGTGGGCTTCATCTATCAGTTCCACCACCTTCTGCCCGAGTTTTCGGCGCTGGAAAACATCACCCTTCCGCAGCTTGCCAATGGCACCGCGCGCAAAGCCGCCGAGGCCCGCGCCCGCGCTTTGCTGGACAAGGTGGGCGTGGGGCACCGCGCCGACCACCGCCCCGCCGCCCTTTCGGGGGGAGAGCAGCAACGGGTCGCCTTTTGCCGCGCGCTGGCCAATGGCCCGCGCCTTTTGCTGGCGGATGAACCGACGGGCAACCTTGACCCCGCAACTTCGGATCAAGTCTTCGGGGCGCTGATGGATCTGGTGCGCGAAACCGGGCTTTCGGCGCTGATCGCGACGCATAACATGGAATTGGCCGCGCGGATGGACCGCGTGGTGCGGCTGGAGGCGGGGCAGGTGGTTCTGTAACCGCTCACGCCGCGTTCAAGCAGATGTGTGCCCGGTTACAGCGCAAGAATGCTAGGCAAAGGGAAATCATCTTGTGAGGTTCCATGTCCCGTTCCGCTTTGTTTGCCGCCCTGATTGCTGCCACGTTTGCCCCCGCCGCCCATGCCGAAAGTGTGGCCTTTGACAAAAGCTGGACCACCCAGCGCTTTTCGCTGTTCTCATCCAATAAATACGGGTTTCAGGGCAAGTCTATGTCCATCGCCTCGGACGGGTCTGTCTCGCTCGCCTATACCCGCGTGAAGGAACCGCTGTGGGGCGCGAAATCGGCAAAATGGTCGTGGTCTGTCAGCCAATCCGTGCCTGCCACCGATCTGGCAAAAAAGGGCGGCGATGACCGCAACGCCTCGCTTTACTTCGTGTTCTTGCCCGAGGCCGAGGCAAAAGCCTTGGGCGCAAAGGCCGATGTGCGCAAGCTGCTGACGAGCCAGTCGGCGCGGGTTCTGGTTTATGTCTGGGGCGATAACCGTGGGCGCGGCACCGTGCTGTCCAGCCCCTATCTTGGCAATCGGGGCAAGACGATCCTGCTGCGCGGGGCAGGGACAGGGAAATTTTCGGAAAGCGTGAACCTTGCCGCCGATTACA
>JBFHGI010000230.1:0-4645 GCA_041583175.1 Pseudorhodobacter sp.
ATCAGCCTCGGCATGAAGCAGTTGCAGTCGGACCCATGGGATGCGGTTGAAACGCAATACGCTCTGGGCACCGTGCACAAGGGCCGCGTTACCAACATCACCGATTACGGCGCATTTGTTGAGCTGGAAGCCGGTGTTGAAGGTCTGGTTCACGTGTCCGAAATGTCCTGGACCAAGAAGAACGTGCACCCCGGCAAGATCGTTTCGACCAGCCAGGAAGTCGACGTCATGGTTCTGGAAATCGACTCTGCCAAGCGTCGCGTTTCCCTGGGTCTCAAGCAGACCCAGCGCAACCCGTGGGAAGTGTTTGCAGAAACCCATCCCGTTGGCACGAATATCGAAGGTGAAGTCAAGAACATCACCGAATTCGGTCTGTTCGTCGGTCTGGAAAACGACATCGACGGCATGGTTCACCTGTCCGACCTGTCCTGGGACCAGCGCGGCGAAGATGCGATCCAGAACTACCGCAAAGGCGACACGGTTCAGGCCGCTGTTACCGAAGTGGACGTTGAAAAAGAGCGTATCTCCCTCTCGGTCAAAGCCCTTGGCGAAGACACCTTCACCGATGCGGTTGATGGCGTGAAGCGCGGTTCGGTCATCACGGTTGAAGTGACCGCGATCGAAGAAGGTGGCGTTGAGTGCGATTACAACGGTATGAAATCCTTCATCCGTCGTTCGGACCTGTCGCGTGACCGCGCTGACCAGCGCCCGGAGCGTTTCAGCGTTGGTGACAAGATCGACGTTCGTGTGACCAATATCGACAGCAAGACCCGCCGCATGGGTCTGTCGATCAAAGCACGCGAGATCGCTGAAGAGAAAGAAGCCGTGGAACAGTACGGTTCGTCCGATTCGGGCGCATCCTTGGGTGATATCCTTGGTGCGGCGCTGAAAGGCGACAAGAACTGATCTCGGACTGATCTCGTTCATAATTGCGGTTTTAGGGCCCTGCCGGATGGCGGGGCCCTTCACTTATGTGCGCCTTTCCACAGGCTTGCTTGGTTTTCCTATTTGTCAGTCAAGGATTTTTCCCTATAGTCAGGGTATAAAAATGGCGGCGCAAAGACCGCCGATAGCACCAGGGGGAAGACGGATGATCCGTTCGGAATTGATCCAAAAGATCGCGGACGAAAACCCGCACCTGACGCAGCGCCATGTAGAGCGTATCGTCAACACGGTTTTCGAAGAGATTATTGAAGCCCTGTCGCGGGGTGACCGGGTGGAGCTGCGCGGTTTTGGCGCGTTTTCCGTGAAGTCCCGGGATGCAAGAACCGGACGCAACCCGCGCACCGGTGAATCGGTTCAGGTTGAAGACAAGAAAGTGCCGTTCTTCAAAACCGGAAAGCTGCTGCGCGACCGATTGAACGGAAGGTAAGACCCAAATGATGCGGTATCTGCGGTATCTGTTTCTCGCCACTTTGGCGATTGTTCTGCTGACGGTGGCGATTGCCAATCGTGCGCCCGTGACGCTGAATGCCTTGCCCGCAGATATCGCCGCCTTTGCCGATTTCAACCATGCGCTGTCCTTGCCGCTGTATCTGGTGATTTTCGGCAGCATTATCGTTGGTTTGATGATCGGTTTCGTGTGGGAATGGTTCCGCGAGCATCGTATCCGTGCCACCGCCAGCAGCCGTGCGCGCGAAGTGGCCCGGTTGGAGCGGGAACTCGAAGACCTGCGCCGCAGTAATCCCGACCAGAAGGACGATGTTCTGGCTCTGCTTGACCGCCCTGCCAAAGCAAGCTGAGCGATGTCAGATATCCGTGTAAAGATCTGCGGCCTGCGCAGCGCCGCCGATGTTGCTGCCGTCGTGGCCGCAGGGGCCAATTATGCGGGCCTCAACTTCTTTCCCAAATCCCCGCGTTTCGTGACGCTGGATCAGGCACGGGAGGTGGCCTTCGCCGCCCCGCCCGGCCTTGCCAAGGTGGCGTTGACGGTTGATGCCGATGACACCCAACTGGATGAAATCCTGGATGTTGTGCCGCTCGATATGCTGCAGCTCCACGGCCACGAATCCCCGTCCCGCGTGTCAGAGCTGCGCAGCCGCTACGGCCTTCCGGTGATGAAAGTGCTGGGCGTCGCGGATGAAAGCGATCTGGCGCCGCTGATGGAGTATTCGCTTGCAGCAGACCAGTTGATGATCGACGCGAAGCCACCCAAAGGCGCTGTCTTGCCGGGGGGGAATGGCCTCACGTTTGACTGGCGCTTGCTGGTGGGGCGCAAATGGCTGAAGCCCTGGATGCTGGCGGGCGGCCTGACCCCTGCCAATGTGGCCGAGGCAATCCGCCTGACCGGCGCGCGTCAGGTTGATGTGGCCTCTGGCGTAGAAAGCGCGCCGGGCGTCAAAGACCCCGCATTGATGCGGTCTTTCGTGCAGGCGGCGACCCGATGATCCGCTGGCGTGACGCAAAGCGCGAGGATGTTCCCGCAATCGTCGCCCTTCTGGTCGAGGATGCCTTGGGCGCGACACGGGAAACCGATGATCTCACCCCCTATTTTGAGGCCTTCGACGCAATGAGCTACGAATATCGCAACAGCCTGATCGTCGGAGAGGCGGATGGCCGCGTGGTTGCCACCTATCAGCTGACCTTCATCACCGGGCTGTCGCTGCGGGCCAGCCGCCGCGCACAGATCGAATCGGTGCGGGTGGCGGCAAAGCTCCGCTCCGAAGGTGTTGGCGCGGCCATGATGCGCGATGCCGAAATGCGGGCGCGCCATGCGGGTTGCAGCCTGCTGCAACTGACGGCGGATCAAAGCCGCGAAGCCGCGCATCGCTTCTACACCCGTGCGGGTTTCACCCCGTCCCATGTCGGGTTCAAGAAACGTCTCGAATAAGCAAGGCATTTATCAAAAATTGGCGCGCCCTGCTGCTTCATCTTGGCAAAAATACCTAAATCCCGCCGCCTCTCCCGCAAAGCAACGCAAAAGGTTTTCAACCTGCCTTTGCTGCGCTAGATCATCTTCTGAACCGGCTTGCAAAAAGGCACTGCATGGCACGCATCATCGGCTTGGCGATCCGCCTTTGCGGCCTTCTCGCCTTCGGCAGCCTTTCGGGGCTTCTGGGCTTTGGCATGGGCGGGCCTTTCGGGGCTGCTTTGCTTTTTGCGATAGGCGGCTTTATTGGGTTTTTCACGGGGCCGATGATCTGGCGCCGCATCACAAGATCAAACGGGGGGCAATGACATGGCCGAAGACGGATTGAACAGCTACATGACCGGCCCGGATGAGAACGGGCGCTTTGGCATTTTCGGCGGACGCTTTGTCTCTGAAACGCTGATGCCGCTGATTCTGGAACTGGAAGAGCGCTATGAATTCGCCAAGACCGACCCGACCTTCTGGGCCGAGATGGACGATCTGTGGAAGCATTATGTGGGTCGCCCCAGCCCGCTGTATTATGCCGAACGGCTGACCAAGCATCTGGGCGGCGCGAAGATCTATCTCAAGCGGGATGAGTTGAACCACACCGGCGCGCATAAAATCAACAACGTGCTGGGCCAGATCATCCTTGCCCGCCGCATGGGCAAAACCCGCATTATCGCGGAAACCGGGGCCGGGCAGCATGGCGTGGCGACGGCCACCGTCTGTGCGAAGTTTGGCCTGAAATGCGTGGTTTATATGGGCGCGCATGATGTGGAACGCCAAGCGCCCAACGTGTTCCGGATGCGCCTGTTGGGGGCAGAGGTGGTGCCGGTGACCAGCGGTCGCGGCACGCTGAAGGATGCGATGAACGATGCGTTGCGCGATTGGGTGACGAATGTGCGCGATACATTCTATTGCATCGGCACGGTGGCGGGCCCCGCGCCTTACCCCGCGATGGTGCGCGATTTCCAGTCGATCATCGGTAAAGAGGTTCGGTGGCAACTCGCCGAGCAAGAGGGCGAGGGTCGTTTGCCCGATACCGTGATCGCGGCCATCGGTGGCGGCTCGAATGCCATGGGCCTGTTCTTTCCGTTCCTCGATGACCCTTCGGTAAAGATTATCGGGGTCGAGGCTGGCGGCAAAGGTGTTGATGATCGGATGGAGCATTGCGCCTCGCTGACCGGCGGTCGCCCCGGTGTATTGCATGGCAATCGCACCTATCTGCTGCAGGATGATGACGGGCAGATTCTCGAAGGGTTCTCAATCTCGGCGGGTCTTGATTATCCGGGCATCGGGCCGGAACATGCCTGGCTGCATGATACGGGCCGCGCGGAATATGTCTCCATCACGGATAAGGAAGCATTGGAAGCCTTCCAGCTTTCCTGCGAACTGGAAGGGATTATCCCCGCGCTGGAGCCAAGCCACGCGCTGGCCCATGTGATGAAGATCGCGCCAACCCTGCCTGCCGACCATATCATCGTGATGAATATGTGCGGGCGGGGGGATAAGGACATTTTCACCGTGGCCAAGCACCTTGGCTTTGACATGAAGGTGTAAAGAACCGTTGTGCGCGGGCTGGTCTGGCCCGCGTCAGCGCAGTTTGGGAACCTCGCCTTTACGGGTCAGTCCTTCCACAACACCCATCCGCAAGCCGCGCCCGATGCGATGCGCCAGCGCCGACCATTGCTGCGCGGTGTCTTCCGGCAGGGTTTCGGCCAAGGTCGCGTCGAACAGCGCGAGCCAGGCGTCAAACATGCCGGGCCGCACATTGCCAGCCGCCTGATGCACCTG
>JBFHGI010000231.1:0-4643 GCA_041583175.1 Pseudorhodobacter sp.
CCCGTACAGGTGGCACATTGGATGCGCTGTTCAACAACGGCGCCTATGCCATTCCCTGCGCCTATGAGGATTTGCCGCGTGATGCCTTGCGCGCGATTCTGGAGACCAATCTGATCGGCTATCATGACCTGACCTGCCGCGTTTTGCCGATCATGCGGGCGCAGGGGCATGGGCGGATCGTCAACAACTCCTCGATTCTGGGGATGGTCGGGTTTCGGTGGCGCACGGCCTATGTGGCGACCAAATTCGCGCTGGAGGGCATTACCGATGTGCTGCGGCTGGAATTGCGCGGCACCGGCATCAAGCCGATTCTGATCGAACCGGGGCCGATCACCACCAAATTCCGCGATAATTCGGCAATCCAATTCAAACGCTGGATCAAATGGGAGAGCTCTCCGCGCCGCGATGAATATGCCGAAGTGCTGGCCCGTTTTGAAAACACGACGGGGCCGGACAAGTTTGAATTGCCTGCCTCGGCGGTGACGGAAAAGCTGATTCACGCGTTGGAAAGCCCGCGCCCGAAAGCACGCTACTATGTCACGGTGCCAACTTATGCTATGGGACTCGCGCGGCGGATTTTGCCAATTTGGGCGCTTGACCGGATTCTGGCAGGCGGCTCTCGCAGCTAAGGGACGTTTCGCCACAGGCATTTTTACTTCGCTTTTTGCCCGCGCCCGCTTACATCCCCATGAAACCAAGAGGGAACCCCATGCTTAGCGATCCGCTTTTCATCATTGCCGCCATTGCCTGCCTTGCGGTGCTGTTTATCCTGATTCTGGGCATCGGCAGCTTCGGCAAAGGCGGTGAAAACAGCGCGAAACGGTCGAACAAACTGATGCGCTACCGGATTTATGCACAGGCTGTCGCGGTCGGCCTGATCATTCTTTTCGTCTTTCTACGCCGGATGGGGGGGCAATAATGGTCGTACTTTCCAAGATTTACACGAAAACCGGCGATGGCGGTGAAACAGCTTTGGGCAATGGCGACCGTGTGGCGAAACATGCGCTTCGGGTATCCGCCTACGGCACAGTCGATGAAACCAACGCGACCATCGGGTTGGCGCGGCTACACAGCTCAGGCGACATGGATGCCGCTTTGGCGCGGGTGTCGAATGATCTCTTTGATCTGGGCGCTGATCTTTGTACCCCCGACCGCGAGAATGACGAAAAAGCCCCCTACCCCCGCCTGCGGATGATCGATGCGCAAGTCGCGCGCCTGGAAGCAGAAATCGATGCGATGAATGGCAAGTTGACGCCCCTACGCAGCTTTATCCTGCCGGGCGGTTCAGCCCTCGCCGCGCATCTGCACCTGTGCCGGACAGTGTGCCGCCGGGCCGAACGACTGACGGTGGAACTGGCAGCCGCCGAAGACGTGAACCCCGCCGCCGTCAAATATCTTAACCGCTTGTCAGACTGGTTTTTCGTTGCCGGACGCATCGCCAATAGCGACGGCAAGGATGACGTGCTCTGGGTGCCGGGGTTGACGCGCTGAGGTCTAAATCTAACGAATCCTTGCCAGATAACGCGGGATTGCAGGTGCCGCCGCCGTGAATGACAGCCGTTAAATAAAGAACGCGGCGTCTGTTGTCGCTAACATGACGATTTTGGCCTGTTTTTCCCCCGCGCAAGATTATATCAAAACCCGGAGAGTTTACGGGCCTTACCGCCCTTCCCAACCAAGGAGTCCGCGCCAATGAAGGTTCTTGTGCCTGTCAAACGTGTGATCGACTATAACGTGAAAGTCCGTGTGAAAGCGGATGGCAGCGGTGTTGATCTTGCCAATGTCAAAATGTCGATGAACCCGTTTGACGAAATTGCCGTTGAACAAGCGATCCGCCTGAAAGAAGCAGGCACTGTCGAAGAAATCATCGTTGTTTCTATTGGCGTAAAACAGGCGCAAGAGACCCTGCGCACCGCGCTTGCGATGGGTGCTGACCGCGCGATTCTGATCGTGGCCGCTGACGATGTGCACAATGACATCGAACCCCTGGCCGTGGCGAAACTGCTGAAAGCGGTTGTCGATGCTGAAGCCCCCGGCTTGGTGATTTGCGGCAAGCAGGCGATCGAAAATGACATGAACGCAACCGGGCAGATGCTGTCCGCGCTTCTGGGCTGGAGCCAGGCGACTTTCGCGTCGGAACTGGCGATTGAAGGCGACAAGGCTGTTGTCACCCGCGAAGTTGATGGCGGCTTGCAGACCATCAAGGTTGCAATGCCGACCGTTGTAACGGTTGACCTGCGCTTGAACGAGCCGCGCTATGCCTCGCTGCCGAACATCATGAAAGCGAAGAAAAAGCCGCTGGAAGAAAAGACTGCCGCCGATTACGGCGTTGATGTCTCTCCGCGCCTGACCGTTGTAAAAACGGTAGAGCCTGCGGGCCGCAAAGCCGGCATCAAGGTCGGCTCGGTGGATGAGCTGATTGCAAAACTCAAAGACGAAGCGGGGGTTATCTGATGGCTGTTCTTCTTTTGGGTGAAGTCACCGATGGCGCATTGAATGTCGATGCAACTGCGAAAGCGGTGATGGCCGCAAAGCCCCTCGGTGATGTGACTGTGCTTTGCGCCGGGGCCTCTGCTTCGGCGGCCGCGGCAGAGGCCGCGAAAATTTCCGGCGTCTCCAAAGTGCTCTGTGCCGAGGATGCGTCTTTGGGTCACCGCTTGGCAGAGCCGACTGCGGCACTGATTGTCGATCTGGCCAAAGGCTATAGCCATGTGCTTGCCCCAGCGACCACCGATGCCAAGAACGTGCTGCCGCGCGTGGCGGCCCTGCTAGACGTGATGGTCATCTCTGATGTGACCGCGATTGTCGATGCTGATACGTTTGAGCGCCCGATTTACGCTGGCAACGCCATGCAGACGCTGAAATCCAACGACGCGATCAAGGTTGCCTCTATCCGGACAGCCAGTTTCGATGCGGCGGAAATGGGGGGCTCTGCCGCAGTTGAAACCATCGGCGCTGCTGCCGATCCGGCTTTGTCCTCTTGGGTTGAAGACAAGGTTGCGACTTCGGACCGCCCTGAACTTACCAGCGCTGGCGTGGTGGTCTCCGGCGGTCGCGGTGTCGGCTCGGAAGCTGATTTCGCGCTGATCGAGAAACTGGCAGACAAGCTGGGCGCCGCCGTTGGTGCCAGCCGTGCCGCCGTGGATAGCGGCTATGCCCCGAACGATTGGCAGGTTGGCCAGACCGGCAAAGTCGTCGCCCCTGATCTTTATGTTGCGGTGGGGATTTCCGGCGCGATTCAGCACTTGGCCGGGATGAAGGATTCGAAAGTCATTGTTGCGATCAACAAAGACGAAGAAGCTCCGATTTTCCAGGTTGCCGATTATGGTCTGGTCGCTGACCTGTTTACCGCCGTACCGGAACTGATCGAAAAGCTGTAATCTGGCCAGTGAAAACCAAACATGAGGGGCGCCCTGCATTCGGGCGCCCTTCTGCATTCTGTCATCAAGCGGGCAAAAGCTGCGCCATCGCATCCGCAATGGCAGATGCCACCTCCCGATGTGCGATTGGCCCCGGCACCCCTTCTGCTGCTGGCCGCTCCATAACGGAAAACGCCTTCTTTTCAACGCCTTCGCTGTTCGCATTCTGGCTTGTTACAACCTCCAGATAGGCTGTCGCATACCCTCGCACCTGCTCGATCATTGGGGCGTTCACGAGAACGGGATCGGCATATGGCGCCATCTCCGCATCCGAAGAAGAAGGCGCGCGATCAGCCATCCACAGCAATAGCGTGCGGCCTTTTATGCTTTGCAGCATGTGCTGCATGCGGGCAATCCAGGTCGCCTGCAACTCCTCCGCCACGGCGCGAAAACGCTCGGGCGAGACCTCATACAATGTTTGAAGCATATGGCGCGTGAAGTGGAAATCCGTGAAATCCACCTCTCGATAGGTTTTCTGCAACCAGGAACTGGCCCGCAAAAACCGGTCGTTGCGGCGTGGATGCACAGAATAGTACCGGTTGCTCAGGTTCTGCGCCCCGACAATCTGCACGATCGTCAAGTCGGCACGCGAGGCGATCTCCAACACCTCCGGATCATGCAAAAACACATCCGGTCCCGCGTTCATGTAGCCAAGGTTCACGACATTTCGCCCAGTCATCTGTGCCAAAAGGTCGGCATAGGGTTCGGGGACGAACTTGCCGTAAGTCTCCGTCCCACCGATTGCCACACAATAGGGCGGTGCCAAACTGCGCTTTGGCCCGCGAAACATCAGTTTTGAACTGCCATACTGACATGGATAATAATCGAGCGAAAAGTCGCCCGCATAAGCAAAGGCCATAGCGCCCACCCCAATTTTCTTACACCCAAAATCAAGATTGGCCGAGAGTCCTTTAGATTCGGCTAAATCCACAATTCGCCAAGAATTCTCACTATTCTTTTGAATCGCGGACTTGCACCGACTCGCCCTTGCACCCCCCCCCAGCCCGCGCATATGGTTTGCGCAGAGTTGTTGCAGGAGAATGCGGGCATGGAAATCAAGTCAGTCGGAATCGTTGGCGCGGGCCAGATGGGAAATGGCATTGCCCATGTCTTTGCGCTGGCCGGATATGACGTGACGATGACCGATATCAGCCAAGAAAGCCTTACAAAGGCGATTGCGCTGATCGACCGCAATATCGAGAGGCAGGTCAGCCGTGGCAAAAC
>JBFHGI010000232.1:0-4635 GCA_041583175.1 Pseudorhodobacter sp.
TGCAACGGGATATGGCCGCGAATGTGATGTGCGGCCTCATGACCCATGACAAAGGCGATCTCGTCCACATTGCGCGCATCGGCAATCAGGGCGAGGGTGAAGCCCAGGATCGGGCGCCCCATCCCATCGACGGTTTGAAACGCGTTCGACGGCTGGTTGGGGCGGTCATCGATCACGATGCGGAAGTCGCAGGACTGGCCGCGCGTCAGGGTCCGGCAATATTGCTCGGCCACGGGTTCCACGGCATCCACGGCGGCGACGAAATTGCGGGCAGCCTCGGTCGGCGGCAACGCGCCGGAGGCCTGCGCGGGCTGCGGGGCAGGGCGCGCACCCGATTGCGGATAGGGGGCGGTTGGCACGACGCACCCCGCCAGCAAAAGCGATAGAAGCCCCGCAATGATCCAGCGCATGTGCATAGTCATCCCACCCTCAGCCTTCGGATATACCCGATGTAGCAGAGTTGGGCGGCGCGAAAAGCCCCTTTCACAAAGGCTTGTTCCTTTCGCGGGCAAGGCTTAGGGTGAGCGTATGTTTACCATTGAACACGAATTCGACGCGACCATCATCACCTTGATCGACGAAGGCGCGCCAGACCTTGTCGACGATGTGACAATTTCCGCTTTTGATGATTGTGTCACGCTCGAACAGCTTGATCCCCGCCGGCAAGAGCCGGTGAGGATTACCCTGTCGATGGTGCAGGTGAATGATTTATTGGCCGCGCTTGATCTGCCTGAGGGCAGCTACCGGCTTGTGCGCTCCGGCAGCTAGTCCAGCCGGAAGGTCTTGTCGCGGCTGGTAGCGCCGCGGACCAAGGTGATGCGGGATTTGGCGACACCCAGCGCTTTGGCAAGAAGTTTGATGACGGCCTGTGTGGCCTTCCCGTCCTCGGGCACCGTGGTGACATAGACGCGGATCTGCCCTTCTTCCGCCACCACGGTATTCCGCGCGGCTTTCGGCGTGACCCGGACCGAAAACTCACTGCCATGAGCGATGTGGAGTTCTGGAAGGGCGGCCATGACGGGATGCCTCGGTTAAGGGCGGATTTCTGCTGCGCCTGCGTTAGCGTGATTTGCCTGCGGGGTGCAATCTTCGTAGACTGGGAAAAAAGCAGAGGAGATGGCAATGCGCGCAGCTTTGATACTCGGATTGGCGGTTCTGGCAGGCTGCGGCACACCGCAGGAACGCTGCATTGCCTCTGCAACTCGGGAAGTTCGCATTATGGATCGCCTGATTGGCGAAGTGCAAACAAATCTGGATCGCGGTTACGCCATGGTCAAGGTCAGACGGACAGGCCACCGCTGGGAGGTGTGCCGCCCGGGCCGTGCTGCGACGGCGACTGAACCCGCGCGCGCGCCACAGATGTGCTTCAAACGCTATCGCTATAACGACATCGAGCCGCAGGCGATCAATCTGGCGGAAGAGCGCGTAAAGCTGGCCGAGATGCGAAAGAAGCGGGTTGAGCTTGCCCGCATGGCCGAAAAATCGGTGGCAAGTTGTAAGGCCTCCCACCCGGAATAGGGGCCAGTGTTAATGGGCTGGGGCGTTTGCCGCATCGATAAGCGCGCGGCCCCCGTCAAGTGTGACGATCTGGCCTGTCATGAAAGAAGACGCATCCGAAGCCAGATATTGCACGGTTTCGGCCAGTTCATCGGCGGCGGCAATCCGGCCCAGCGGGGTGGCATTGGCGATTGCTTCCCGGTAATCGGGATTTTCTTTCAACGCGCCATGCAAGCTGTCGCTCATCACCGAGCCGAAAGATACGGCGTTGACGCGGATGCGCTGCGGCGCAAGGGCCACGGCAAGCGAGCGTGTCATCTGCTCCACCGCCGCGCAGGAAATCGAATAGCCCAGAAGCTCCGGCTGGGTGCGGCGCGCAGCGATAGAGGACATATTGATGATCGAGCCGATAACGCCCTCGGTCGAACCTGACTTTTCCGCCTGAAGGATCATGCGCTTTGCTGTCATTTGCGAGAGGCGCAGACTCGTCATCAGGTTTTGCTGCCACATCAGCTCGACACTATCATTGTCCTGGTTCAGCGGCTCTGAAGGTTGCATCTTGCGACTGGCGTTCACGAGGATATCGACCCGGTCGAACGCATCAATCGTGGCCGAAAGCAGGTTCGCAATGGTCAGTTTCTCGCGCAGATCACCGCCAAAAAAGCGTAGCGCGCCTTCGGCCTTGGCCTCTACCCCGCATTCATTGTCCAGCCGTGCCTCATCCACATCGGCAAACATCACATTCGCGCCTTTGGCCAGAAAATGCCGCGCAATGGCAAGGCCAATGCCCGCAGCAGAGCCGGTGACAATGGCGGTCTTGCCTGTAAGGGAAAACGACATAGGGAAAATCTCCTGCGTTTCTTTAGGGTTAGCGGGGCTGGCGGATGGGTTTTGAGGCGCGGGTCAGGCGAAAACGGGCATCTGTTCCAATTTCTTCCACCTCCCGAAAGAGGCTGGTGAGCGTCCGATCATAGGGCAAATGTCGGTTCGCGACCAGCCAAAGCGTGCCATGCGGGGCCAAAAGCCGGGCCGCCGATTGCAGGAAGGCCACGCCAAGCGCGGGGTCCGGCGTGCGGCTGGCGTGAAACGGGGGGTTGCAGACCACGGCATCAACGCCGCGATCCAGCTTGAAGGTGGTAGCATCCGCCCAGTGAAACTGCGCCCGCGGGTCGTTTATATTGACCCGCGCACAGTCCAGCGCTGCGGCCTCCGCCTCCACCAGATGCAGTTCTTTCACGCCGGTACGCGCAAGGATGGCACGGGACAGATAGCCCCAGCCTGCGCCAAGATCGATGATCCGCGCGGGCAGCTTTTGCGGCAAGGCGGTGGCCAGCAGGGCAGAGCCTGCATCCGGCCCATCGGCAGAAAACACGCCCGGACGGGTTTGAAAACCGCCTTCGATGATCTGCGGCGCGCCGGCCCAATCGCTGAAACTGTCATCGCTGGCGCGGAAAGTGAACAGCTTGCCATGGGCCTTGGAGACCGGCTCCGACACTGTGACACGGGCGCGCAATTCGCGCAGCAAACTGTCGATGCCATCGGTCTTTTGCCCGTCCACTATGATCAGACCCTGAGGGGCGGCGGCCACCGCCTCGGCGATCAGGGCATGGGCCTCGGCCTTGGCGCGCGGCACGCAGACCAGCACGGCGGCAAAGCGGCGCCCTTTCGGCGTCTGGGCCACCACGGAGGCTCCGCGCGCCACAAAGGCCTCGTAATCCGGGCGATTGCCTTGAACCACGGTCAGCCGCGCTTTTGGCAGCATGGCAAGGCTGTCATCCCCCAGAGGACGCATCACAAGAATATCGCCGGTTTCTGGCAAGGAGAGCATTCCGTCCCGCAGGGCGAATGTAAGTCGATCTGAGCGCATGGGCAGCCGAACGTCGCGGCCTTGATCCTTCATGTTGCGAAATCAATCGTGGGGCAGGCAAAGCCTTTGGCGCGCAGCCTTACTCTTTTTCCATGGTGCATTGCAACGGATGCTGATGGCGGCGTGCAAAATCCATGACTTGCGTGACTTTCGTCTCGGCCACCTCGAAGGAAAATACGCCGACCACAGCGAGGCCCTTTTTATGGACAGTCAGCATGATCTCGAACGCTTGGGCGTGGTTAAGGCCGAAAAACCGCTCCAGGATATGCACCACAAATTCCATGGGCGTGTAATCATCGTTCAAAAGCATCACCTTATACATCGGTGGCCTTTGGGTGCGGGTCTTTGACTTGGTTAGCAGAGAGGCGTCGCCGTCGGTTCCATCCGGCTTTTCCGACATTTGGAAAGGGGTATGGGACAAGGGGTGGCTCCGTCAGGCAAGGGATTCGGGTTTTCTCTGGTCTGGGCGTAATATAGCGTTTTTTCCGCGCGCGCAAAGGGGGGCGGGCGATTGCTTGTACTCGCCATGCGCTTGGGCAATGGTGCGGCATCGAAAACGGAGGTATGGCATGGGTGCGCGGGCAATCACAACCGTCGGCTTCGACGCCGATGATACGCTTTGGCAGAACGAGGCGTTCTTTCGCCTGACGCAGGACCAGTTCACCACGCTGCTGTCCGATTACGCCGAGGCCAACCATTTGCACGAGCGTTTGCTGGCTGCCGAACGGCGCAACCTTGGCCATTACGGTTTTGGCGTCAAAGGTTTTGTCCTGTCGATGATTGAAACCGCGATCGAGGTGACCGAGGGGCGCGTTCCCGCCGCGGTGATTGCGGAGATCATGGCCGCGGGGCGGGATATGTTGGCGCATCCGATCGATCTGCTGCCTCATGCACAAGAGGCGGTGATCGCGGCGGCGCAAGAGCATCGCGTCTTGCTGATCACCAAGGGCGACTTGCTGGACCAAGAACGAAAGCTGGCGCAATCGGGCCTTGGGGACTTGTTTCACGGGGTGGAAATCGTCTCGGACAAGACTTCGGACGCGTATCGCAGGATTTTCGCGCGGCATGGCGCCAGTGCCGAAGCGGCGCTGATGGTCGGCAACTCTTTGAAATCAGATGTCTTGCCGGTAATAGAGGCTGGCGGCTATGGGGTTCACATTCCGCATGGCCTGACCTGGGCGCTGGAACATGCAGAAGCCCCCGTCGCGCATCCGCGTTTCCGTGCCTTGCCCGATCTGGGCGGATTGCAGGCTTTGTTGGAGGCGTTGCAA
>JBFHGI010000233.1:0-4631 GCA_041583175.1 Pseudorhodobacter sp.
GCCGGGCAATAGCGCTGCGCAGGTTCCGCGTATTCGGGCAGGTTGACGGCGATCGGGATCGACGGGTCTTTCAGCTTCAGGTGGCAGGGCTGTGATTCCTCATGGTTGGTGAAGGAAAACGCCACATTGGTCAGCCGGTCAAAGGACAGCACGCCATCGGGGCGCGGATACGTGATCGGCGAGAAATCCTTGGCCTTGCCGGTTGCCGCCGCGTCGGTTTTTCCGTGTGACAAGGTGCCAAAGAATGAGAAGCCCAGCGTATTCGTCCACATATCCAAGCCGCCGCCCATAAGGGACGCGACCAGCCCGAACTTGGACCACAAGGGTTTGACGTTGCGCACTTTCTTCAAGTCCGCGCCAATCGCGCCATTGCGCACATCTGTCTCATACTCGGCCAGTTCATCCGACTGGCGGCCTGCGCCGATCGCAGCAAAGGCCGCTTCGGCTGCGGCCTTGCCCGACAGCATGGCGTTATGGTTGCCCTTGATGCGCGGCACGTTGACCATGCCGACCGAACAGCCCAGCAGCGCCACGCCGGGGGCGACCATCTTCGGCATCGACTGGTAGCCGCCTTCGGAAATTGCGCGCGCGCCATAAGCCACGCGCTTGCCGCCTTTCAGCAGCTCGGCAACCATCGGGTGATGCTTGAACCGCTGGAATTCCATGTAGGGGTAGAGGTGCGGGTTCTGATAATTCAGGTGAACGACGAAGCCGATATAAACCTGATTATCCTCGATGTGATAGATGAACGACCCGCCACCCGCGTTGCTGCCCAAAGGCCAGCCCATCGTATGCGTCACGGTGCCGAGCTTGTGCTTCTCGGGATCAATCTCCCAGATCTCTTTCATGCCAAGGCCGAATTTCTGCGGCTCTTTGCCCTTGGACAGATCGTATTTCGCAATCACTTCCTTGGCCAAGCTGCCGCGCACACCCTCGGAAAGGAAAACGTATTTGCCGTGCAGTTCCATCCCCGGTTCATAGTTCGGGCCGGGCGTGCCATCGGCGGCAAGCCCCATCTCACCCGCGATCACGCCTTTCACCTCACCCTTGTCGCCGTAAACCAAGGCCGAGCAGGACATGCCGGGGAAAATCTCGACGCCCAGACCTTCGGCAACCTCGGCCATCCAGCGGCAGACGTTGGCCATCGACACGATGTAATTGCCGTGATTGTTCATCAAGGGCGGCATGGGGAAATTGGGAACGCGAATCTGCCCGGCCTCACCCAGCATATAAAAGTTGTCTGCTACCACAGGCGTCTTGATCGGAGAGCCCATTTCGCGCCAGTCTGGCAGCAAAGCATCAAGCCCCGATGGATCCAGCACCGCGCCTGACAGGATATGCGCGCCCACTTCCGAGCCCTTTTCCAGAACCACGACATTCAGGTCTGCATCCAGTTGTTTCAAGCGGATCGCGGCGGAAAGCCCGGCTGGCCCCGCGCCCACGATTACAACGTCATATTCCATCGCCTCGCGTTCAACGTCGGCCATCTGCTAACTCCCTTGCAACTTGCTGCGCAAACGCGCGCTACCCCGTCATTTTCTTTCGTGACTGGCTACCGTAGCCAGACCGCAGTTTCAATCATTACCAGATAGCAAACCCTGTAATGCACCACCAATCCAGCCTAGACGTTGCGTCCCTGCCTGAATGCGTGGCAATGGGCCGCGCAACCCGCGCCATTCCTCTTGCATTTGAGGCGTGGCTGCTATTGGGTAAAGTGCAGCAACCCAGAAACGAGGTCATGGCCCGCAACGGCCGTGGCTTTCTTACTTTTATGTGTAGGCCTATGGAAAAAATTCCGATGACGCGCGCGGGCTTCTCCGCGTTGGACGAAGAACTGAAAGTGTTGAAATCGGTGGAGCGCCCGGCTGTGATCCGTGCGATTGCCGAAGCACGCGAACATGGCGACCTTTCGGAAAACGCCGAATACCACGCCGCGCGTGAAAAGCAGAGCTTCATCGAAGGACGAGTCAAAGAGCTTGAAGCGATTTTGTCGCTGGCCGATGTGATCGACCCCAGCAAGTTTTCCGGCACCGTGAAATTCGGGGCGACGGTGACGCTTGTCGACGAGGATACCGAGGAAGAGCGCACCTATCAGATCGTCGGAGAGCCGGAAGCCGATCTGGAACGCGGCTTGCTCAACATCAAATCGCCGCTGGCCCGCGCGCTGATCGGCAAGGATGAAGGCGATACGGTCGAAGTGAAAACCCCCGGCGGACAGCGCAGCTACGAGGTGCTTTCCATCAAGTATTGCTAATATGATGTGGAAGGGCGGAAACGAGCGATTCAAGTGAGTAAGACGGATGAGCGACGAGCAGCAACAGACCGCTAGAAGCGGCGCACCCCTTCCGGCGGAGCGCGGCAAAGCGCATCTTTCCGAGATGATCGCCCTCGCGCTGGGTGTGGTCTGGGTTATCGCGGTTATCGTTCAGCTTGTCATGGCGCCACAAAGCGTGATGACAGGGCCGCTTTCCATCTTGATGACTTTGCTCGTGGTGTTTTTGCCGCTGGCGCTGCTCTGGGGGATCATTGCCACCGCTCGCACGATCCGCGCCCTGCGGGATGAAGCCGCACGTCTGCAAGTGGCCGTTGACGCCATGCGCCACGCCTATGTGGTTGGCCAGCAAGGTGGTGCCACCAGCCATCCGTCCGTAGAGAAAAAGCTGGATGAGATTGCCGCAGCACAGCGCAAAACCGAAAACGCGCTGGCGATGTTCACCTCGCGCCGCGACACGGCGCTGACAGTGCCTTCTGCCGATCGCAAAGCCGCCCTGACCATGCCCGTCAAGGTCGCCGCTGACGAACAACCCGCCCTCGCCCTTGGCACCCCTGCCGAAGAATTGCGTGCGCCGCTGTCCGTCGGTGATTTCGTACGGGCGCTGCACTTCCCCGAAGGGCCGGAAGACAAGGCCGGTTTCCGCGCTCTGCGTCTGGCGCTGGAAGATCGCAAGACCTCGCGTCTGATCCGTGCGGCGCAGGATGTACTGACCCTTCTGAGCCAGGAGGGGATATACATGGATGATCTCAAACCCGAACGCTGCCGCCCCGAAGTCTGGCGCCGCTTTGCCAGCGGAGAGCGGGGGCGTGAGATTGCAGGGCTTGGCGGTATCCGGGATCGTTCCAGCCTTGCACTTTCGGCCGCAAGGATGCGTGAGGATCCGGTGTTCCGCGATGCCGCGCACCACTTCTTGCGCAGTTTTGACAAGACTTTTGCCGAATTCGAAAAGAACGCCACCGATGCGGAGCTTGCGGATCTTGCCGAGACCCGTACCGCCCGCGCCTTCATGCTGCTTGGTCGCGTCACGGGGACGTTTGACTAAAGTGCTTTGACCATCGTGATGGAACGTTTGAAGTTGAAAACGTGGCGCAGCAGCCCCAATTCTTCTGTCCGCAGAGCCTTGAAGCCCAACCGCTCATACAGCGCGCGGGCGCGCGTGTTGGTGTCAATCACATCAAGGCGCACGGCGGTATAGTTGCGCTGGCGTGCTTCCGCACAGATCGCGTCCAGCAACAGTGTGCCAACCCCTTGACCTTGCGCATGGGAAGCAACGCAGATGCCATCCAGCAAGAACCTCTGGTTTTCTACATCCCGCACCAAAAACGACAGCAATGCCGTCCGCCATGCCGCGCCGAAAAAGCCATAGACAGATCGCATATCCGCCAGTTCGCCGCCGGCAAAAGAGGCGTGGAATGTCTTGAACCCGACCAGCCCCAGCAGATCACCATTGTCGGATAGCGCGACAAAGACGTGATCGCCGCGCATGACGAGTTCCAGAAACCTGATTGCCTTGGCCCTTGGCCCCAGTACATGGCCAAGCTTGGCACCGAAGGCATCCCAGTAAAGCGCCGCGGCATCTGGGCGCAGAGGCTCCGGTAATCCGCGGCGAATCACGATGGTCATAGGCCGGCGCTCAAACAGAAAGGGCGCATAGGCAGATCATTGGAGGCGCGGATCGCCCGCCTGAACCAGCAAGACGCCGTGGTTGTCATTGGTGTCATCATCGGTCACACGGCGGGTTTTCACACCCGGCAATTTACCGAAGGCCGTCATCAGTTTGCGAGGATACCAAGTGCTTGGCAGGCCTTCAAATCCCGGTACACCGCGCAGGATTGTCGAGGTGGAGATGGTGCATTGTGCTTTTGGCACCGCTCCGTATTCCATGGCGCGGCGCATCACGAGTTCTGCGATTTCAGGCGAAACCACAATGGTTTGTTCCACCACATCGAAGGTCTCGCGGGCGTGGTAGTCAAGGTAAAAATCCACCATCAGGGGCGTCATGCCAAAATGCACGTCATTGCGTTCAGGAAGGCGCGGGTGGTGCCATGTTCCTGCCGGATCAAACATGACGCGCTGCGACCCGTTGATCAACAGGCCGGCATGGGCACCAGACCCGTCGCGCGTTGCGAGAACCGTATAAAGCGTGATCGAGGGGGGGGCGTCATGCACATAACGCGCGCGCGCCACATCTGCGTCAGAAGCCCATTTGGATTCTGCACCACCACAGGCGGCTAGAAACAGAATGGCGATGAAGCATAAATATAGACGGCGCATAACTATCCCTTTCGGCGCACGATGTGTGCGCCGTCAAAATCTTGAATCCGGCAGAAAATCAGCCGTTGGCCAATGCCATGAA
>JBFHGI010000234.1:0-4622 GCA_041583175.1 Pseudorhodobacter sp.
AAAACCGCCAAATCCCATGACAGCATAGGCAACTTTGCCCGACTGCTTGTCGATCATCAAATGGTCGATGGACCCGATGTGTGAACCGTCCCGGCCGTAAACTTCTGTGCCGTTGACGTCTGACGATGAAACCAGGCTTGCATTTGTTGAATGTTCCAATTCTTCCTCCTTTGTTTCGATACGAGGCCACAACTGCTGGCTGCGTGACTTAGTTCCGGCGTGTTTTTCAAACGGGCAGGAACATGCCGAATGCCGATGCAACATTGTAGGTGATGCGAGGTAGAATATCCGCACATTGCGCCATTTCGGAACCAAACAGCGTGCAAGACGTTGACTTGCACAGGGGGAAACCATGTCTAGTTTTCGCGCGTCTTACATCACCAAACCCATTCACAAATGGGCCAAAGGGGTTTTGCCAACCTTGTCCCAAACTGAAAGTGAGGCCCTGACCGCAGGGGAGGTGTGGTGGGAGGCGGAGTTATTTTCCGGGAATCCCGACTGGTCTAAGCTTACCACAGTAAAACCCCCAAAGCTAAGTGCTGAAGAAAGGGGGTTTCTTGACGGACCATGCCAAAAGCTCTGCGATATGATTGATGATTGGAAAATCAATCACGAGCTTGGCACCTTGCCGCCTGAGGTTTGGCAATTCCTGCGCGATAACCGCTTCTTTGGCATGATTATTCCTAAAGCCTATGGCGGCTTGGGTTTTTCCGCCTTCGCCCATTCCGAGGTCATCCGATTCATCTCCACCCGTTCCGTCGCGGCGGCAGTGACCATCATGGTGCCAAACTCCCTCGGGCCGGGGGAGTTGCTTCATATGTTCGGCACTGATGCGCAAAAGGATTACTGGCTGCCCCGCCTAGCCGATGGGCGCGAACTGCCCGCATTTGGCCTGACCAGTGCCGAAGCGGGGTCTGATGCCTCGGCAATGGTCGACGAAGGTGTGATCTGCATGGGTGAATGGCAGGGAGAGCAGGTTCTGGGCATCCGCCTGAACTGGGCCAAGCGCTACATCACGTTGTCGCCGGTTTGCACGGTGTTGGGGTTGGCATTCAAACTACGCGACCCTGAGGGGTTGCTGGGCAACACGGTCGAAATCGGCATCACCTGTGCGCTGGTCCCCACTGATCTGGACGGGGTGGAAACAGGGAGACGGCATTTGCCGTCCTCGACCATGTTCATGAACGGCCCGACGACGGGCAAAGACGTGTTTATTCCCATAGATCATATCATCGGCGGGCCGGAATATGCCGGACGTGGCTGGATGATGTTGATGTCTGCCCTTGCCGCCGGGCGCGGGATTTCCTTGCCCTCTATGGGCTGTGCGGCCATTGCGCTGTCGGCGCATGTGACGGGGGCCTATTCGCGCATACGCCAGCAGTTCAACCTGCCGATCGGAAAATTTGGAGGCGTTCAGGCCCGTATGGGACGGCTTGCTGCGGATGCCTATGCGATGGATGCCGCGCGTCATCTGACCTGCGCGGGACTGGATGAGGGGCGGGCGCTTTCGGTCATCTCTGCGATCATGAAAGCCCATGCGACCTATAAAATGCGCGAGGCGTTGAATGATGCGATGGATGTGCATTCGGGCAAGGCGGTGATCGACGGGCCGTCGAATTACCTGCTGCCGCTGTATCGGGCCGTTCCTATCGGGATTACAGTGGAAGGGGCCAATATCGTGACTCGCAGCCTAATCATCTTTGGCCAAGGTTCCATCCGGGCGCATCCGCACATGCTGGATAACATGCTCGCCTTGCAGGAGCCGGATCAGTCAAAGTCGCTGGAGATGTTCGATAGATCTTTCTGGGCGCATGTGGGCCATACCAGCCGGACCATCTTTCGGGCTTGGGGCCGCGCGTTGACGGGCGGGCGGTTTGCTCCAGCCCCCGACGCTGGCAAGGCCACCCCGATTTACCGTGAGTTGTCTCGTTGGTCAGCGGCCTATGCCCTAACGTCGGATTTCATGTTCCTGACCCTCGGCGGGGCGTTGAAACGCAAGGAAATGCTGTCCGGCCGGATGGGGGATATTCTATCAGAGATGTATATCCTCTCAGCCGCGCTGAAGCGCTGGGACGATGAAGGGCGTGAGGCGGCGGATCTGCCTTTGCTGACCTATGCCGCCGAGGATTCATTCAAGAGAATTCAAACCGCGCTGGACGAGGTGATCGCGAACCTGCCCTCGCGTTGGGCGGCGGCGCTGTTGCGGGTGCTGACCCTGCCGGGTGCCACGCGCCGCGGGCCAAGCGACAGCCTTACCGAAGCGTGCGGCGATTTGATCTATGAGCCTTCGGCCACGCGTGACCGTATCACGGGCCATATCCATATGGGCTGCAACAGTGACGGCGTCCGCGTCTTGAATGACTGTTACGCGAAAGTTATCGAACATGCCCCCGTGATGAAACGCCTGCGCGATGCGAGAAAAACCCCGCAGGAGGGGCTGGAGGCCGGCATTTTGAGCGCTGCCGAAATGGCCGAAATTGACGAGATGGATGACTTGGTCGCGCAGGTGGTGGCCGTCGATGATTTTACCCGCGAGGAGTTCGCCAAATATTTCAAACGCGAAGAACCGCAATGTGACGAAAAACCCGACCCGAAATCAGAGGCCGCAGAATGACCGCATCCCAACGCCAACGTGTTTATCTGGTTGATGGCGCGCGTACGCCATTTCTCAAGGCCCGCAGCGGCCCCGGCCCGTTCACGCCTGTCGATCTGGCCGTGCAATGTGGCCGACCTTTGCTTGCCCGCCAAAGCTTTGATCGCAGCGCCTTGGATCTGGTGATCCTTGGCTGTGTCAATGTGATCGCCGATGAGATGAACCCCGCCCGCGTGGCCGCCCTGCGGTTGGGTCTGGGAGAGGCGATGGTAGCCTTTACCATGCAGATCAATTGCGGTTCGGGGATGCAGAGCATCGACACCGCTTACCGCTATATCCGCGATGGCAGCCACCAGATGATCCTTGCAGGCGGGGCCGAGGCGCTCAGCCATGCGCCGTTGACGCTGCGGTCATCGGCTGTGGAATGGTTTGGGCGGATGTATGCGGCCAAAGGGCCAATCGAGCAGGCGCGCGCTATGGCGGGCATCAAGCCCGAATTCTTTAAACCTGTGGTGGGGTTGGAGCGTGGACTGACCGACCCGATCACCTCGCTCAACATGGGGCAGACCGCCGAAGTGCTGGCGCATCGCTTCAACGTCGACCGCGAAACAGCCGACACCTACGCCATGCAAAGCCATCACAGGCTGGCAAAGGCGCAAGGGGACGGCACGCTGGAAGATGAGGTTATGCCCGCCATTGACCGTGACGGAACGGTGTATAACCATGATGATGGGGTGCGGCCGGATAGCGACATGGCCGGCCTCGCCAAGCTCAATCCCGTGTTTGAACGTCCATACGGCAAGGTGACGGCAGGCAATTCCAGCCAGATTACCGATGGCGCAAGCTGGTGTATTCTGGCCTCTGAACGCGCAGTTGATCACCACGGGCTGCAGCCATTGGCGCGGATTTCCGACAGTGAATGGGCAGCGCTTGACCCATCCATCATGGGTCTTGGGCCGGTTATGTCGGCAACCCCGATCGCGCAGCGCAATGGTTTGGCCTTGGATGACATTGACCTGTGGGAATTGAACGAAGCCTTTGCCGCGCAGGTGCTGTCTTGCCTTGCCGCATGGGGGGACGCGGAGTTTTGCCGCGCGGTATTGGGCCTTGATGCGGCCTTTGGGCGGATCGACCGCGACCGGCTGAATGTGGACGGCGGTGCCATTTCTCTGGGCCACCCTGTTGGGACCAGCGGCAACCGGATTGTGCTGCATCTTGCCAATGCAATGAAAAAACGCGGCGCCAAGCGCGGCATTGCCACCGAATGTATCGGTGGCGGGCTAGGCGGTGCGATGTTGCTGGAGGCGGTGTAATGACGGGTCATGTGCTGGAATTTCTGGGTGAAACCAAACTGGAACTGGGCGGCGCGGGCGAACGGGCAAGCAACTGGCGCATCGGGCGCGATGGCAGCGGCGTGTTGTGGCTGGCCCTCGACAAAGCGGGTAGTGGCACGAACACGATCTCAGAAGATGTGATCAGCGAGCTGGACAGGCACATCCAAGCCGCCGAGGCCGATATGCCAAGCGCGCTTGTGATCCGTTCTGCGAAAGCGACGGGTTTTGCCTTTGGGGCCGATATTGCCAGCTTTGACAAAATCTCAGATGTGGGTGCGGTGGAGGTGCTGGAACAGGGTCATGCGGTTCTCGACCGACTCGCCGCGCTGGCTTGCCCGACGATTTGCGTGGTGCATGGGGCAGCGCTTGGCGCAGGGTTTGAACTGGCGTTGGCCTGCGATTACCGCATTGCCACACCCGGCGCATCTTTCGGTTTTCCCGAGGTTCAGCTTGGGCTGCACCCCGGCCTTGGCGGAACCTTTCGCTTGCCCGCCCTGATCGATCCGCTGGATGCCATGACGATGATGCTGACCGGAAAAACCGCCTACACCGAGCGTGCCAAATCGCTTGGTATCGTCGATGAGGTGGTCGAGGAACGCCATGTTGCCGCCGCCGTCAAGGCCGCCGCAACGGGTAAGATTGACCGCCCCTCACGCGGGATAAAGGCGCAGGCTTTGGAGATTGACGCCGCCCGC
>JBFHGI010000235.1:0-4621 GCA_041583175.1 Pseudorhodobacter sp.
ATTCGCAGCCCCTGCCGCGCCGATCGCCATAGTGGCCACCGGAAAACCGCGCGGCATCTGCAAAATCGAATAGAGGCTGTCCACCCCCGAAAGCGCCTTGGTCTGCACCGGCACCCCGATCACCGGCACCCGCGTCTTGGATGCCATCATCCCCGGCAAATGCGCAGCCCCGCCCGCCCCGGCAATAATCACCTTCAGCCCGCGCTCCACCGCCGATTTGCCATAGGCCCACAACCGGTCCGGGGTGCGATGGGCGGATACGATCTTGGCCTCATAGGGCACACCAAGCGCATCCAGCATCTCGGCCGCCTCTTTCATCGTTGGCCAGTCCGACTGGCTTCCCATGATGATTCCCACTTCAACGGCCATGCTGCCCCCCGTTCAAAACAAGGCGGGACTATACCGATGAAGGTCCCGAGAGCAAGGCGGAATGGCCCGAAACCTGCCCCGCTTTCTTTTCGGTCCAAATATCCTCGGGGGGAATTCGCCGTAAGGCGAAGGGGGGCAGACAGCCCCCGCCTGCCGACGCCTGACTGCTCAGGCGATAATGTCGGGAATCAACTCATCCTCGATCTTTACGATCTGTTCTTTCAACACCAGCTTTTGCTTTTTCAGCCGCCGCAGCATCAACTGATCAGGGTTCAAACTCTCCCCCAGCGCCAGAATCGCCTCGTCCAGATCGCGATGTTCCCGCTGCAAAACCGCAAGCCGGATACGCAGCATTTCATCAAGGTTCAGTTTGGTGGAGGCATTCATCTTGTATCGGTCACTGAGTCGCTAGTTCTAACTTGATTCCATTATAGCGCAGAACATTCAAATGTGTGGGAAAACTATCTGAAATTGCCGCGCTTTGGCCCTCTTGCAGGCACAAAGCTCGGGCCCCATATTCAGAACAAGCGGGTGCCTGCCCTTAGGGCCCGTAACGGCGAACTGTCGCTTTATCGAAGGACATGTCGAATGACGAAATTGAGCTTTGGGGCGCATCCCCATCTTCTGGGCTTCGAGCAGCTTGAACGGCTGGTTGAACGCACAGCCAAAACCGCTGCCGAAGGGTATCCTCCCTTCAACATCGAAGCGGTCTCGGAAAATGATTATCGCATCACCCTGGCCGTGGCGGGCTTCCGCGACGAAGATCTGAACATCACGGTGGAAAACCGCCAGCTTGTCGTGCGTGGCCGTCAGGCCGAGGACGAGGGTGACCGCATGTTCCTGCATCGCGGCATTGCGGCACGGGCGTTTCAACGCTCTTTCGTGCTGGCCGAAGGGGTAGAGGTTGCGCGCGCGGGGTTGGAGCATGGTTTGCTCCACATCGAGCTGCGCCGCTCCGTTCCCGATGTCGTTGTGCAGACCATTCCGATTGACCGCAGATAAGGAGAGCTGGTGATGGAAACACCTTTTGAAAAAATGCCTTCAGCGGGCGAACGGATTGTCTATGTGCGCCCTGTCGCCGTGGCTGACCTGCCAAAAGAGGTGCAAGACCAAGCCGAAGGCCGCAAGACCATCTACGCTCTGCATCGCGGGGATGGGGAGCGTCTTGCTTTGGTGGCCGAAAAGCGGATGGCCTTTGCTTTGGCGCGCGAACATGATCTGGCGGCGGTCAGCGTGCATTGATGCCGCGACTTGTAGGTTGAAACGCTAAGGCCCGGCTTGGATCAAGCCGGGCCTTTCTGTTCTGCGGATCTTCGGGTCGTGGTGCGCTTACTCCTGCTCTGCCAAGAACCGTTCGGCATCCAAAGCGGCCATGCATCCCATGCCAGCCGAGGTCACGGCTTGGCGATAGACGTGATCCGTCAAATCCCCTGCCGCAAACACACCGGGGATCGAGGTCTGGGTGGAGCCGGGCTTTACCTTCACATAGGCGCCGTTGTGCAGCTCCAACTGGTCCTTGACCAGTTCCGAAGCAGGTGCATGGCCGATCGCCACGAAAAATCCCGCGCAGGGAATATCTGTCGTCTCACCCGTTTCCACGTGCTTGGCCCGAACAGCGGTGACGCCAAGCGGTGCCTCATCGCCCAGAACCTCATCAACCGAGTGATTCCACAGCACTTCCACTTTGGGGTGCTTGAACAGGCGGTCTTGCATGATCTTTTCCGCGCGCAAGCTGTCGCGGCGGTGGATGAGGGTGACCTTGGTCGCGAAATTCGTCAAGAACAGCGCCTCTTCCACGGCTGTGTTGCCACCGCCGATCACAACAACCTCTTTGCCGCGATAGAAGAAACCGTCGCAGGTGGCGCAGGCGGAAACGCCAAAGCCTTTGAATTTCTCTTCGGACGGCAGGCCCAGCCATTTCGCCTGTGCCCCCGTGGCAAGGATAACCGCGTCCGCCGTGAAGG
Source organism: Pseudorhodobacter sp. (assembly GCA_041583175.1). GTDB lineage: Bacteria > Pseudomonadota > Alphaproteobacteria > Rhodobacterales > Rhodobacteraceae > Pseudorhodobacter. The sequence goes on from JBFHGI010000235.1 coordinate 2,334, forward strand.
TGGTGCCGCTATCGGCTTTGGCTGTGAAGGGGCGCTTCGACAGATCAAGGCTGGAGATATAGTCCGAAATCACCTCCGCTCCCATGGCTTTGGCGTGTTCTTCCATCCGCACCATCAGGTCGGGGCCTTGCACATGGGTATTGCCCGGCCAGTTCTCGACCTCGGTGGTGATGGTCAACTGCCCGCCTGGTTGCAGTCCCTGAACCAGAATGGGCTGCGTCATGGCACGCGCTGCATAAACCGCGGCCGTATAGCCTGCTGGGCCGGAACCAATGATCAGGATTTTGCTGTGACGAGTCTCGGCCATGATGCCCCCATGAAAACTGTGTTCCTTCATATAAGTGCTGGCAGCGGGGGCGAAAACCCCTAACGCAGCCACACGCCAACGTGAATTCTGATAGGGGCGATAAATTATTGCGCGATAGTGAAACAATATTGCGCAAACCGGGCGGAAAACATAAGGTCTGGCACGAAACGCGGTAATTTGAAGGAAAGACATAGAATGGCCGGCTCGAAACTGGACCCGATCGACCGCCAGATCCTTGCGGAATTGCAGGCCGATGGTCGTATGACGAATGTCGAACTGGCCAAACGTGTCGGTATTTCAGCGCCACCCTGCTTGCGCCGGGTACGCACCCTTGAAGAAGCAGGATTTATCAAAGGCTATCACGCCGATATCGATGCCCGTGAAATGGGATTCGAGGTTCAGGTTTTCGCGATGGTACGCCTTCATTCCCAAGCCGAAAGCGATCTATCCGCTTTTGAAGCACGCTGCCGGGCTTGGCCCCTGGTCCGGGAATGCCATATGCTGAACGGTGAAATTGATTTCATTTTGAAATGCGTTGCCCCCGATCTTTCGACGTTTCAAAGCTTTCTGACGGGCGATTTACTGAAGGCAGACAATGTGGCCAGTGTGAAAACCAGTCTTGTCATTCGCGGCGCCAAGGACGAGCCGGGCGTTCCCTTTGAAGTTCTGGAAGAACGGCTGAACCGTAACGCTTGAAGCGGCCTTCCGATTCTGACCGGAAACCCCGTGTCAGGGCGGAATTGACCCGCACTACAAAACAACAGCGACAAAAAACAAAAGTGGCGGCCCCGTCGCGACATGCCAGAGGAGCATATCAGGGCCGCCCTTTTGAAACCTGGCCGTTTTGACAGGAAGGGTGCCCTAGGCCCATACGCCCTTTGGTCTTACCGCGCTTGCCGCCCGAACCTCCGTATCGTGGCACGTTTTACCGTGTCACAAGCTAAAGATGGCTGAATTGGGGCGGCCTGTCAAAGTTAATTCTTATTTCATCAAAAGCCGGAGGCAATCGAACCTTAATCCAGGGATTGTTTCTGAAATTTGCTGAAAATTGGCCGAATAAAGGCGGTTACATCGCGGTAAATACAAAAAAAGGGGGCCAAGGCCCCCAAATGTGATTCGCAGTTAACGTGTTTAGCGCGCGGCGTTTGCACGCGGGGCGGGTTGCGTCACAGTTGTGGATTTGAAAGCGGCGGGCTTGCGACGGTTGCCGCGCTGGAAGGGCAGGGCGGGCTGCGCTTCTTGGCTGGTGGCGATGATGGATTTGAGCCAGCGGCGTTTGGTCATGGTCTGCTCCTGCGAGTCTGTGTTGCCTTCGTTAGGAACAATATTGATGCGCAATGGGGCAGCGATTTGGCGGCATTTCACTTTTTGTGAGAATTTTCAGCGCTTCGAAGGGGCAAATTATGGCAAAACCGCCAAGTCGAAAAAGCCTAATAAAATAAGGTGTTTACGCAGTCTTTGGCAACAATGTCGCGTTCAATGTGGGTATTGTTTCCGGATATAAGGCAAATTCGCGGCAAGTTTCGCCAAGATGCCGCCCAAATCCCTACAAACGGATGACCGAGATCAGGCGGCCATAGTCCGCCTCGCCCCGATGGGTCGTGCGCCGGTAGGAGAAAAAACGCTCCTCGTCGGCATAGGTACAATGGCGAGTCCATTCCGCATGGCCGATGCCTGCGGCCCGCAGTCGGGCGAGGCCGAACGCTGGCAGGTCGAACATCGCTCGATCCCCCGCACCACCGGCGAAAAAGCGGGCATGTTCCGGATCATCGTCCAGAAATCCTTCAACGAATTCCGGACCAACCTCATAGGCCGCCTGCGAGATGCAGGGGCCGATCACCGCTGTCGTTTGCGCACGCGAGGCCCCCAATGCCTCCATTGCGGCCAGGGTTGCTTCCAGCACGCCATCTTTCACGCCGCGCCAGCCCGCATGGGCGGCACCGATCACACCCGCTTGCGCATCCGCGAAGAGCACGGGCTG
>JBFHGI010000236.1:0-4621 GCA_041583175.1 Pseudorhodobacter sp.
ACAGCGTCAGGATCACTGCGGAATAGAACAGTGCCGGTTTCGGGTTGGAGAGCGACAGGATCGCTCCGCCCAAAAAGCCGCTACCGAAGCGGCGTTTGGCGGCTTCGGGCAAGGGGGCGCGGGCGGCGCGCAACAGTCCGTAGGCCATATAGAGCAGATATAGACCGCCCGCGATCTTGGCGACTTGGAACAGAGGCGGGTAAAGTTTGAACACCACCGCCAGCCCGAAGAGCGCGAACAGACACCAGAGCGAGGCGCCGAAGGCCAGACCCAAGCCGTAGGGCAGTGCTTTTTCGCGGCCTTGGGACAGGGCCATTTGCGTGGCGGCGATAATGGAAGGCCCCGGCGAGAGGATCGCCGGGGTGAGGACTGCAACCAGCGCCAGAAACGGCTCTGGCGTCATTCTTCGGTCGTTGGGCCTGCGCCTTTCTGGGCGCGGGCGGTGACGACATCGATATCGGGTGCATCGACGGCTTTCATGCCGATGGCGTGATAGCCCGCATCGACATGCAGGTTCTCGCCCGTGGTGCCGGAGCCGAGATCGGAGAGCAGATAGACGGCGGCTTTGCCGACTTCCTCTTGCGTTACGTTGCGGCGAAGCGGGGAGTTCAGCTCATTCCAGCGCATGATATAGCGGAAATCACCGATGCCGGATGCGGCCAGCGTCTTGATCGGACCGGCAGAGATTGCGTTGCAACGGATGCCGTCTTTGCCCAGATCCTCGGCGATATATTTCACCGATGCCTCGAGCGCCGCTTTGCACAGGCCCATGACGTTATAATGCGGCATCACCTTTTCCGCACCGTAATAGGTGAGGGTCAGCAAGCTGCCGCCCGGCTTCATGATCGCGGCGGCGCGGCGGCAGACGGCGGTGAAGGAGTAGACGGAGATATCCATCGACATAATGAAATTGTCGCGGCTGGTATCCACGTAGCGGCCCCGCAATTCGGACTTGTCGGAAAAGCCGATGGCGTGGACGACGAAATCCACCGTGCCCCAGATCCCTTTCAGATGGTCGAACAGCGCGTCGAGCGAGGCTTCGTCGGAGACATCACATTCGATCAGTTCGGAGGAGCCAACCGAAGCGGCAAGGGGTTCTACCCGTTTCTTCAACTGCTCGCCCTGATAGGAGAATGCCATTTCCGCGCCCTGATCGGCGCAGGCCTTGGCGATGCCCCAGGCGATGGACTTGTCGTTCGCAAGACCCATGATGAGTCCGCGCTTGCCTGCCAAAAGTCCGGCCATACTGTCACCCCCCTTGTGTTCGTGAATGGTAATGGGGTGGTTTAGGCGATACGCCCTGCGGCATCAAGCCTCGTAGCGCTGAGGCGGGGGAAGGGCTTGCCCTTGCCGTTCTGCGGTCTAGGATTGACGCGAATGATGCGGCTATGGGGAATGCGATGGATCGGACAGGAATTTTCGCCGGGGATGACCCGTTCGCCTTGGCGCGCAGCTGGTTGGCAGAAGCCGAGAAGACGGAGCCGAACGACCCGAACGCCATCGCGTTGGCGTCGGTGGATGCCGAGGGCATGCCGAATGTGCGCATGGTTTTGTTGAAGGAAATAGAGCCTGCGGCCTTTGTTTTCTATACCAATTACACAAGCCGCAAGGGGCAGGAGATCGAGGCGGCAGGAAAAGCGGCCTTTGTCATGCATTGGAAAAGCCTGCGTCGGCAAATCCGCGTGCGGGGGATAACGGAGCGGGAGGACGGGGCAGCAGCGGATGCCTATTATGCGTCACGTTCGCTCAAAAGCCGGCTGGGGGCCTGGGCATCGCAGCAGTCGCAGCCACTCTCTTCGCGCACAGCTTTGATGGCGGAAGTTGCCAAAATTACCGCGACGCATGGCCCCAACCCCAAGCGCCCGCCGTTCTGGGGAGGATTTCGAATCATCCCGACAGAAATAGAGTTTTGGGCGGATGGCGCCTTCCGGTTGCATGATCGTTTCCGCTGGTCGCGCGATGGTGTAGATTGCCCGTGGGAAATCAACCGGTTGAACCCCTGACTTGTGCATATGCGCAGCGGGACTTGTGCGCAGGTGCGTTGATTTGCTCTTGAACCTTAAGCCCAGTTCCAACAGAACAGTCGCACTAGGGCTAAATCTGGGGAAGAGGCCTTTCATATGGAAGACGACGAAAAGGCCGTGCAGGAATTGCAGGGCCGTGTAAAATGGTTTGATCCGGTCAAAGGTTTTGGCTTCATCCTGTCTGATGAGACAGGGTCGGATGTTCTGTTGCATGCGAATGTGCTGCGGAACTTTGGCCAGAGCACTGTGGCAGACGGTGCGGAAATAACGGTCAAGGTGCAGCAGACCCAAAGGGGTGTGCAGGCTGTCGAGGTTTTGTCGATCACGCCGCCGGAAGGCAGCGGGTTCGTGATGGCCGGCGAGAGCAACAGCTACACCCATGAGGAAATCGCGGCCTGTCCGTTGGAACCCGCGAGGGTGAAATGGTTCGACAAGGGCAAGGGCTTTGGCTTTGCCAATGTATTCGGCAGCAATGAGGATGTGTTCATCCATATAGAGGTGTTGCGCATGTCAGGCTTTGCGGATCTTGCGGCGGGTGAGGCGGTTTGTTTGCGCATCATCGAAGGCAAGCGGGGCAGAATGGCTGCGCAGGTGCTGTCATGGGATGCCGCGACGAAGGCCCCGAAATGAGGGGGGTCTCTCTGGGGCTGATCTTGGCGCTGCTCGGGCCGATGTCGGCGCAGGCGGCATGTGACGAGACAACGGTAGAGTTGCGGTTGGTCAATGGTGGCGCGGCGCGGTTCAGCGTCGAAGTTGCCGATGACCCTGCCACACGGGCCAAGGGCTTGATGTTTCGTGAAGAGATGGCGCGCTCCGCCGGGATGCTGTTTTTGTACGAGCGCCCGCAGCGTGCGATGTTCTGGATGAAGAACACGTTGATTCCCCTCGATATGATCTTTGCCGATGCCACCGGGCTTGTGACCCATGTGCATGCCAATGCGATTCCCCATGACGAGACTGGAATCGACGGCGGGCCGAACGTGTTGGCGATCCTCGAAATCAACGGCGGTCTGGCAAAAAAGCTGGGAATCACGCCGGGTGCCGTGATCCGGCACCCCGGTTTGGAACAATCGACCGCCGCTTGGGCCTGTGATGCGCAATAAGGCTTTTCAATCGGATCGGCTTTCTGTAGGAAGCCGCCAAGCGACAGTGTTCGCTTGATCGTCGGGGCGTAGCGCAGTCTGGTAGCGCGCCAGTTTTGGGAACTGGATGTCGTAGGTTCGAATCCTATCGCCCCGACCACTTTTCATCTTTTCTGGCCATCGACGCGTTGCCGATTTCTTCTTGATGTAGCGCGATCAGATACATCTTTGCTGGTGGGCTCATTGCGCGAGCAATCCGGCGTTGTCGCGACTTGCGGGGCATTTGGTGTTGTCGATTGCGAATGTGCTATGCTGTGGCACATGGGATCGGCCGATTATACGCTTGGCAAAGGATGATGCGGTGAAGAATTCTTCTGTGACCGGCATATATGAGGCACATGCAGAGACCCTGCGGGCCCGCTATGACAGTGTGGAGACGGCTGATGTTCTGGCTCCGGTGGCTGATCTGCTTCCCACTGAAGGGGATGTGCTGGACGTGGGGGCGGGCAGCGGGCGGGATGCGGCTTGGTTTCTGGCGCGAGGGCATCGCGTGACGGTGGCAGAGCCTGTGGCCGTCTTCCGGGCCGCCATCGCGGTGCGCGCGCCGGAGGCGGTGCAGGTAGAGGCACATTTGCCTGAACTCACTGGCGTCCAGGGGGAGTTCGGGGTGATTCTTGTGGGGGCGCTTTGGCATCATCTGCCGGAACCCAATCGCGATTCGGCTTTTTCGCGGCTTGCTGGGCTTTTGGCGCCATCGGGCCGGCTGTTCCTGTCTTTACGCCATGGGCCGGTGCCGGTGGGGTTTCCGATTCATCCGCTGGATGCGGAGGTGGAAATTGCGCGGGCGCGTGTGGCAGGGTTGGAACTCTTGCGCTCTGTCGCGGGTCAATCGCAGCAGCAGGAAAACATTGCTGCAGGGATTAACTGGACTTGGTTGGTGCTTGCAGGAACGCGTCAAGCGCAGTGACCCGAGCGGTTCCGCGCGGCTGGTCGGTGCGCACTGTCACCATGTGCTATGATCGGGGACGCGCTACGGGTCCAGTGACAGGACCGAGATGCGCAAACTGTAAGCCTGACTGCGCAATTCGTTTTGCACCAGCTTGAGATCGGGCAGCGGCGGGGCCAGCACGATGCAGCGACCGCGAAAGCCGAAGTCCTGTAACCGGCGCAGATGCGAAAGTGCGTCCGTCGTGCCGTTCAGCAAGGGCATAGCGATGGTGTCAGGCCAAAGCGATGCCAGTAGCCTTGGTGTCAGGGCCGGATGACTTGCGACCGTCAGCTCCGCGCGCTGGCAGCTTTGGGGTAAGGCGAAGCCCTCGGAAAACCCGAGGAGAAGCAAGGTGGAGCCTCTGCGTCCGGTCAGGCTGCGCAGGGCCGTGGAGGGCAAGGGGGAAGGCTGTCGGCGCTTTGTCGTGCTGGTTGTCATAAATCCGCCAAAAAACTGGCAAGCCGAAGTTGCCAATCGGATGAAGAAGTTAGCGGGAGCTTACAGGCTTGTCCCGGTTTATCAAGTCA
>JBFHGI010000237.1:0-4614 GCA_041583175.1 Pseudorhodobacter sp.
ATGACGATGAAATCGAATCCGCCGCCCGAGATGCTTATACCCGTGACTATCTCGGCTATGGTTTCGGCAATTGGCGCGCCTGAATCCAACCGTTAGAAGTCGAGATCGGTGTAATGCTTCGGCGGCGGAAAACCGGATACCTGATCGGCCAGTAGCGTCCGGAACGACGGGCGCGATTTGATCTTCGCGTACCAGTCCTTGACATTGGTCGACCGGTCCCAATCCACATCCGAGATATAGTCCAGACAGCTAAGATGCGCCGCCGCAGTGAAATCGGCCAGCGTCATGACATCGCCTGCCAGCCAGCGCCGTTGATCCAGCAGCCATGCCATATAATCCAGGTGATATTTGATCCGCGCCGCGCCAAGCTTCACCGCTTTGCTATCGGGATAGCCCAGCTTCATCACTTTCTTGTTCACCCGTTCATAAAGCAGGTTGGACGTGACCTCGGAATGGAACTTGTCATCGAACCATGAACACAACCGGCGCACCTCGAACCGCCCGTCCGGGTCACGCGGCATCAGTTGCGGGTTCGGGTGGGTTTCTTCCAGATATTCGCAGATGGCCTGACTTTCCGTCAGGATCTTGCTGTCCATCTTCAGAATAGGCACTTTTCCCGCCGGATTGCGCCGCAAGAACTCGACCGAGGCTTCCCAATAGCGTTCCTCGACAAGCTCCACCTCCAGTTTCTTTTCGGCCATTGTCAGCCGGACTTTGCGGCAGAACGGCGAAAGGGGGAAGTGATACAGTCGGTTCATCGCTATGTGACTTTCGGCAAAAGGTATAGGTCTTCATAACTGGCAATGAGCGGAAATTTCAATCCTTCTTCCGCATTAGCCTTCAAAACAGGCGGATCTCCCGTCGCGGCGAATGGTTTCCGCCCCATCCAGAATAGAAGCCGACCGCTTGCGCAATTGCGCACTGGGATTTCGCGCGTCGCGGCCTTTCGGGTCTGGCAGAATGGCCGCCAGCCGCGCGGCTTGCACGGCCGTAATCTTGTCAGGCTCGACCGCGAAATAATGTGCGGCGGCGGCCTTCACGCCAAAGATGCCTTCGTCAAACTCGGCCACGTTCAGATAGACTTCCAGAATCCGCCGCTTTGACCAGATCAGTTCCACCAGCGGCGTGATCAGCGCCTCGGCGGCTTTGCGGGTGTAATTCCGCCCGTGCCACAAAAATACATTCTTCACGACCTGCTGGCTGAGGGTCGAGGCCCCGCGGTTCCCCCCCTCATCAATGGCGGCGCGAATGGCCCCCATATCAAAGCCCCAATGCAGGCAGAAATTCGCATCCTCAGCCGCGACGACAGACCGCGCCATGACGGGCGCGATCTCGTCCCAATCCGCCCAATCCTGCGTCACGCCTTCCAGCCGCCGCCCTTCTTGCAGCATGTAGAAGGTGGTGGGCGGGTTGATCACCGCAAACAGGAGAACCAGCGCAAAAACCAATGCCGCAACGGCCAGAACCCCGCGCAGCACCCATTTCACCCCACGGCGAATAAGACCGGGGCGGGGGGCGGTTGCTTTCTTTCGGGTGCTTCGTTTTGCCATACCCTGTTTAGCCATGAAGGCCCGCGGCGCACAAGCCGCGACAGCCCCCCACAGCCATAGAAAAACCCGGCGAAAAGCCTCGCCGGGTTTCAGGTTCCGTCGCGATGCGCCGCTTATTCCGCAGGCACAGCCTCGCGCTCATCACTCAGCGGATGCGGGATATGGGCCAGCATTTCCTTCGGGCAAGCTTGCAGGAAGTTCACCCGCTCGTTCGCCCAGTCGTTCAGAATGGCCTTCGCCTTCAAGCTGCCGGTTTCATCCGCATGACGCTGGATCAGCCCCTTCAACTGCGCTTCCCAATGCGGGTTGGTCACAGCACAGGTCACAAGGCTTTCAAGGTTCATCGACTCCTCGGCCACCCCGTCGGGATCATAGAGATAGGCCATGCCGCCCGTCATCCCGGCGCCGAAGTTGGCCCCGATAGAGCCGAGGATCACCGCCACGCCGCCGGTCATATACTCGCACCCATTGGTGCCGCAGCCCTCGATCACCACCGACGCGCCAGAGTTGCGCACAGCAAAGCGTTCCCCCGCCCGCCCGCAGGCAAACAGGTTCCCACCAGTCGCACCATACAGCACCGTGTTGCCGATGATGGTGTTCATAGAGGCATCCAACGGGCTCGACATTTGCGGACGCACCACAATCGTCGCCCCCGAAAGGCCCTTGCCCACATAGTCATTGGCATCACCGAACACTTCCAGCTTCAGCCCCCGCACCGCAAACGCGCCCAGCGACTGCCCGCAAGACCCCGATAGTTTCACCGTCAGGTGATCTTCCTGCAAGCTGTTGCGCATGCCGAAGCGTTTGACGATATGGCTGGACGCCCGCGTCCCGATCGTGCGCAGCGTGTTGCGCACCGCATAGGAAAGCTGCATCTTCTCGCCATCTTCAAAGAAGCGCGCGCCATCGCGGATAATCTCCGCATCCAGCGTATCCGGCACCGCATTGCGCGGCTTGGTCCGGTCATAGGTGATCCGGTTCGCACCATCGACAGTGATCAACAGCGGGTTCAGGTCCAGATCATCCAGATGCGCAGACCCACGGCTGACCTGGCTCAGCAAGTCGGCCCGCCCGATGATCTCATCCAGCGATCGCGCCCCGATCTCGGCCAGAATTTCCCGCACTTCCTGCGCGTAGAAGGTGATCAGATTCACCACCTTATCGGCATTGCCGGTGAACTTCTGGCGCAGCGCTTCGTTCTGGGTGCAGACGCCGACCGGGCAAGTGTTGCTTTGGCACTGGCGCACCATGATGCAACCCATCGCGATCAGTGCTGCGGTGCCGATGCCGTATTCCTCGGCCCCCAGCATTGCCGCCATCACGATATCACGCCCGGTGCGCAAACCACCATCGGTGCGCAGCGTCACCCGCTCGCGCAGGTTGTTCATGCTCAACACCTGATGCGCCTCGGTCAGGCCCATTTCCCACGGCAGCCCCGCATATTTGATCGAGGTCGCAGGCGAGGCCCCGGTGCCGCCGTTATGGCCCGAAATCAGGATAACATCGGCCTTGGCCTTGGCCACGCCCGCCGCAATCGTCCCAACGCCCGAACTGGACACCAGCTTCACCGTCACCTTGGCGCGCGGGTTGATCTGCTTGAGGTCATAGATCAACTGCGCAAGGTCTTCGATGGAATAGATATCATGGTGCGGCGGTGGCGAGATCAGCGTCACCCCCGGCGTCGAATGGCGCAACCGTGCGATCAAGGCCGTGACCTTCATCCCCGGCAATTGCCCGCCTTCACCGGGCTTCGCGCCCTGTGCCACCTTGATCTCCAACTCCTCACAAGCGTTCAGATATTCCGCCGTGACACCAAAGCGCCCCGAGGCCACCTGCTTGATCTTTGCAGAGGGGTTGTCACCATTCGCTTCGGGCAGGAAATGCGCGGGGTCTTCACCGCCCTCCCCTGAATCCGACTTTGCGCCAATCCGGTTCATCGCCACGTTCAGCGTCTTATGCGCCTCGGGCGCCAGCGCGCCCAAAGACATGCCCGGCGTCACAAAGCGCTTACGGATCGAGGTGATGCTTTCCACCTCCTCGATCGGCACCGGCTTGCCCAAGGATTTGATATCCAGCAAGTCGCGCAGATGGATCGGCGGGTTGGCCCGCATCGCTGCGGAATACTGCTTCCAGATGTCAAAACTGGCGCGGTCACAGGCCGATTGCAGCATATGCATGGTCTGCGCTTCCCAGGCGTGCTTCTCACCCGAGCGACGCGCCTTGTAGATGCCGCCGATGGGCAAAATATCCGCACCACCGCGCCAGCCCTTTGCATGGACCTCTTCCAGCTTGTGCTGGATGCCCGACACGCCAATGCCCGAAATCCGGCTTTGCATACCGGGGAAATACTCTGCCACCATCGCACGGCTCAGGCCCACTGCTTCGAAATTTAGCCCCCCGCGATAAGAGGAAATCACCGAAATCCCCATCTTGGACATGATTTTCAGCAAGCCCGCGTCAATCGCATCGCGGTAACGGCGCATCGCATCGGTCAAGCCGCCTTCGATCAGGCCGCGCTCGATCCGGTCCGCGATACTGTCCTGCGCCAGATAGGCGTTCACCGTGGTTGCACCGCAACCGATCAACACCGCAAAGTAATGCGGGTCGATACATTCCGCCGACCGCAGGTTGACGGAACAGAAGGTCCGCAAGCCCTTGCGGGTCAGCCAGCTATGCACCGCACTTGTCGCCAGGATCATCGGCATCGGCACCCGGTCCGGCCCTTGATGCTCATCCGTCAGCACCAGATGCCCCGCGCCTGAACGCACCGCGTCTTCGGCCTCGGCGCGGATACGCTCCAACCCTTTGCGCAGCGCATCGGGTTCGGCATCGCGCACGAAGGTACAGTCGATCACCGAGACCGACTCGCCGAAATGCTGCAACATGGTGTCGAATTCGGCATTGGCCACGAAGGGGCTTTCCAGCAGCAGAATTTCGGTCTGGCTGCTGTCTTCGTTCAACACGTTCTTAAGGTTGCCGAACCGCGTTTTCAGGCTCATCACCCGGCTTTCGCGCAGCGAGTCAATCGGCGGGTTCGTGACCTGACTGAAGTTCTGGCGGAAGA
>JBFHGI010000238.1:0-4608 GCA_041583175.1 Pseudorhodobacter sp.
CCCTAGGGATTTGCGCAGATCGACCAAGGCCTGTCGCAGGCTGCCGGCAGCCTGTTGCGCGCCACGGTCGCTCCACAACCGTTCCTCGATCCAACGACGGGTACGACGGTTTTCAGGGGCGAGTGCCAGAAAAGCCAGCACCGCCCGCGATTTATGGGGTCGGGGTGTCAGATCTTCATCCGTCTGGATCGCGCGCACACAAAACGGTCCGTGAAGCGTAATTGCCACGGATGGTGTTGGTGCAGCGTCTTCTTGCCCTTCAGGCATGTTCCTCAGAACCCTTACCTTCGTTTGACGTGCTCAGCCCAAACACGCCCCAGCCGTAATCATCCCGCATTGGCCCGACAGGACGATGCTGCGACAAACCTAGCACCGGTTTTCCTTTACGGGTAGGGGTCTTTCCTTCGTCAAAAAGCCGTAAAATATCTGATGTTTGCACAAAAGCAAATTGCATCCGCGCGACTTCGGCCTTTAGGCTTCAAAGAGACGAGATACGTCAGGGAGATATCGCTATGTCATTTTCCGGTACGCAGGGCACCCAAGGTACTCAGGGGACGCAAGGCACGCAGGGTACCCAAGGAACGCAGGGCACCCAGGGAACGCAAGGCACCCAAGGCACCCAAAGCGCTGGCGGCTCCGCCGGGCCATACCTATCGCTTGCGCTTGCCACCACACGGGATGGCATATCACGGCAGTGGACTGGAGTTGGGGGGCGGGCGATCGACAATGCCACCCCCGGCGGTTGGGATGCATTTCGCAAGATGCAGGACGGCCCGCAGGCGGCGGTGCTCGATTATGAACTGGCTTGCCTGACGGCATTGGACCTGAGCAATGCGCAAAGCGGTATCGTGAAATCGGTCGCGGGCGGAGGGGGCTCTGCCGTGATCTTGACGCGGCCGGTCTGTGATCAGGTCTTTGTAGATGCGCAGGTGACCCTGATGCGCAGCTATGCCGATTTGCGGGTGGACCGGATGGCGGAAATCCAGGTGCAGACCGGGGATATTGTGTCCTTCTTTGGTGCGCTCGGGTATCTGGATCGGGTGGCCACCAAACGCTCGCTCGAATTGATCTGGGCGGTCTTACGGCTGGTCGGGCAATTAGAGATGCGCCTGAAGATGCATTTCGACTTTCCGCGCCCGATCCAAACCTCGGCTGATGTGCAGCCCGTCATACAGACCCCCGGCCATGGAAGCTGGCCAAGTGGTCACGCGACCGAGGCGTTTGCCGTGGCGCAGGTGTTCACAGCGTTGCAAGCCGGTGGACGGTCCGATGCCCTGGCCGAAGTTGCCGCCCGCAACCACCCGATGCGACTTGCCGCGCGCATTGCGACCAACCGGACCATCGCTGGTGTTCACTACCCGTCTGACAGCATGGCCGGGGCCGTCTTGGGCCTTGGTATCGGCGAGATGGTGGTGAATTGGCTCTCCGGAGAGGCAGATACCCCTGTGCGCCAGTTCAACGGCACAGGTTTTGTGGGCGATTTTTCACTCGAAACGCTGGAAAGTATTTTGCCGAGCGCGGGTGTGGTTTCCTTTGTCGATGCTCCGTCACCGGTTCTGTCCAACCTGTGGCAAGTCGCAAAGGATGAATGGGTGCGATAAAGGCGGTTCCCCAGAACGTCTTTATCGCAAACATCGGAAAAAGGCCGTCGTTACTCCGGCGGCCTTTTTTTGTTTTAGTGGCTGGGGCCCTTAATCTGACGGGCCGCCTAAACCACCGGAGCGGCTGATGACCGGGCGGGTTGGGCCAGAACGCCTGCACCTTGTCTTGCGTCGGGGGCAGGTTGGGGCTGGCCGCCGTATAGGGCAACCAGATGGGCTGCTTCCGAAACGCCCGGCGCCGTCGGGATTTCGCCGTCGCTAAAGGCTTGAGCGAGGGTTCTTGTGGTGACGGCGGCAGCTGCCGAAGTTCCGTTCAACGCGCGGCCAGACCCGCTGTAGGTTCCGCTTGCCACCAACCCGCGCAGTGCAGTGCCGCGGTCTGCCACGGCTGAAAGCGAAGGGCCCGGCACCGACCATTCCGCCCCGTCGGGAGAATAGAGGCAGGGGCCAAGCGTATCGCCCCGCGCCGCCGCTACCGTGTAGATGCAAGGCGATTGTGCGGTGACAAAACTGGAATGGCTGGCCGCGCGGGTAACGGGGCCCGCCGGTTCGGGCTGACGATAATCGGCGGTTTCGCTGTCCCAGCCGTAGGCATCCGCGTGGTCCAGATAGGATTGCCGACCATTCAGTCGATATCCCTGTGCGGTATCGCCGCGCTGCACTTCCAGCCGGATCGGGATGTTGTTTGTGCCAGTGGCGGACAGGCCAATCCCCCAACGGCCGTGCTGAATTGTCGTGCCTTCCCCCGCAGATGGGGCCATTGCCAGCGCCGCATAGGCCGGGGTTGTCATGCCGGGCGCACTCACCCGCGCAGCGACGTGGAAAAAGGCGCCAATCTTGCGGCCTTGTGCATTGTGAATGTAACGCTTGGTATTGGCAGGGATCGGCCCGATGACCTGCGTTGCCCCGTCGGGTGCCGCCAGCGTGACCGTTAATCGCGCCAGATCGGCGGGATTCAGAGGGCGCAGTTCAAGATACGAGGGCGCGAAATCGTCCGGCTGCAAACACCAGTCAATGCTGTGAGCCCCATTAGGGTCAAGCGTAGCAAAAGCGCTTTGCCGGTTACGTCGCGCGTTGCCAAAAGCAAAGACCAGCCGCGCCTGCCGTCCGGTTTTGGCTTGCCACCGCTCCAGCAGATGCTTCACCATCGCTTCGACCGGTTTGGTGCCGTCCTTCGGCCCCGCAAATGTAGCGAAAGAGATGTTGATCACCACGGGGCTATGGTCATTCATTCGGCGGGCTTGGCGCAAGATCCAGCGCACCGCGTCGACGATGCAAGGCTCCAACTGGGTGCCAGCGGTATTGTCGACAGCCTCAGGCGGCAGTTGCACGGCAAGCAGGGGCCAATCTTGCACCGGATCGTCGCTTTCCGGGTCCGCGCCCGCTGCAAGGTCGAGTATATGCGTGCCATGCGTAAAGCTGAACTCGGTCGAACAATGCGCGCCGGGTTCCAGAAGCTGACGATTGAGCTGACGATAGGTAAGCTCTTCCTCCAGTCCGGGGCCTTTCGCCAGAAGTGCGTCGATGTCGCGGCGAAACAGTACTTGGCCCGTCTGCACATAGGCTGGGCTATGGCTGGGCGAGGGGATGGTCTGAAAGGCCTGCAACCAAACGGCCCGAAACCGCGTGCGATAACGGGCGGGTGCTGTACCACGCCGGTCGCGGCGACAAAACCGCGTGTTCAGAAAGCCGATGCCATCATCGATTACCGCAACAATCGGGGTTTCGGGCGCGAGCAGCGGCGCATCATCAGCAGGCGCAGATTCGAGCGCAACAAAGGATTCGGGTGCATCAATTGCACGGCCGAGTTGAAGAAACTCCACCGCGTTTGCAAGACGCGATTGTATCCGGGTAAAGCCGGATTGATTGATGTAAAGGATGAAGATGTCATTCGGGCTTGGAGGCAAGCCGAGCGACTGGGCGGTTTCCAACAGGCCCAAATCTTCCAGATCATCGCGGTCCATCTGCACGTCACGCGCCATGAGTGCGTCTGCAAGGGCGGAGATGGCGGCACTGGTGTCCTTGTCTTCAGCTCGCAGGCGGACAAGTACAGGTACCAGCTGCGGCGTCTTTGCGCGCGGATTTTGCTCTTGGAGACGCGCCCAATCCAGATAGGGGGTATCTGCGTCCATCATCGGGGTGTCATTATCTGAAAGGAACATTCTGAAATCTCCGCGTCTTTTGGGCCTGCCTGAATTCCGACACTATGAAAGGGCTTGGGCTGTGTGGTCAAACCCCAAGCCATAAGCTGCCGGCTTTTGACGCTTGTTTCACGCTGTTGCGCTTGCGTGCGGAGTTTTCTCCAAGGCTGGCATTGTATGCGGTACAAAATTCCCGAGGTGAGGGGATTGATCGGCTTGCATTGCCATGCTTTCACAGGCCAAACGGAGGCAGATCATGCGCGTATTCATCAATGGTTTTGGGCGGATCGGGCGGTCGGTCTTGCGGGCCTTTCTGCAGCAACCTGACAAATGGCCCGGGCTGGAGGTGGTTGGCATCAACGATATTGCTGCGCCTGAAATGTGTGCCTACCTGTTTGAGTTTGATAGCGTCTTTGGCCCGTGGCGCGGTGATGTTTCGCTTCAGGATGGCGCATTGGCCATCGACGGCCACGTTTTGCCGTTACATCGGGTTGCTGATATTTCCAGCCTTGACCTTAGGGGGGTGGATATTGTGATGGAGTGCACCGGACGGGCTGACGGGCGTGAAATGGCCGCGCGCGGGGTGCGGGCTGGCGCGGCACGGGTGTTGGTTTCCGGTCCGTCAAAAGCGGCTGATTACACGGTGGTTCTGGGGGCGAATGAGGCGGGGCTTTTGCCCGAACACCGTATAATCTCAAATGCGTCCTGCACCACCAATGCGCTTGCTCCCTTGGTTGCGCTGCTGGATGCGCAATGGGGCATCGTGACCGGCTCCATGACGACCATTCATTGCTATACCGGTAGTCAGCCGACCGTGGATGCCCCGGCCGTTGATTTTGCGCGCAGCCGGGCAGCGGCAGTGTCGA
>JBFHGI010000239.1:0-4596 GCA_041583175.1 Pseudorhodobacter sp.
CCTGTCGCCCGCGCAAACCCGATATATCCTTCGCCCGCTTCGCGCGGGAAGGCGATGACTGGAAGCTTCGGGTGGCGTTTCTTGAGTTCCGCAATGATGCGCTTGGCAGGCAGCAACGCGAAATCGTGGAAGTCTTGGCCCTTCAGGCTCCCCGCCCAGCTATCAAACAGCTTGACCACTTCAGCACCAGCCCGCACTTGGGCATCCAGATATTCAATCGTCCCATCGGTGATCCGGTCGATCAGTGCCACAAAAGCCGCGCGGTCACTGTCTTTCAATCGATGCGCTGGCCCTTGGTCGGGCGTCCCGCGTCCGGCAATCATGTAGGTGGCAACTGTCCACGGCGCGCCTGCAAAGCCGATCAGCGTGGTTTCGGGCGGCAACTCTCGGGCCAAAATCTTTACCGTTTCATAGACGGGTGACAGCGTTTCGTGGATATCGGCAGTGGGCTTGAGGGCCGTAACGCCTGCCATATCGGTGATAGTCGACAGCCGCGGGCCTTCACCCGTAACGAACCACAAATCCGCGCCAAGCGCTTGGGGCAGCAGCAAAATATCGGCAAACAGGATTGCCGCATCAAAACCATAGCGGCGTATCGGTTGCAGCGTCACCTCGGCGGCCAGTTCGGGGTTGTAGCACAGCTTCAGGAAATCACCGGCCTGTTCGCGGGTTGCACGATATTCTGGCAAGTAGCGCCCCGCTTGACGCATCATCCAGATCGGGGGCGTGGGCAGGGTTTCGCCGCGCAGCGCACGCAGGATGGTCTTGTCGGTCATATCGCTCTCCTTTGGCTCGCGCCTTGCCTTCCAAGATCGGGCGGGCTTGTCAATATGACACATCATCCCCCGTTGAAAGCGATACGCGGTAGTACTAGGAAGGGGTCATGAAAAACACGCCCCCTTCCCCCGCCCAACCGCTGCGTATCGGCACCCGTGGATCTCCGCTTGCCTTGTGGCAGGCGTATGAGGTCCGGCGCAGCCTGATGGCAGCGCATGGCTTGCCAGAGGACGCGTTCGAGGTGGTGGTGATCAAGGTCACCGGCGACATGATTCAGGATCGCGCGTTGAAGGAGATCGGCGGCAAAGGTCTGTTCACCCGCGAGATCGAGGAAGCGCTGCTGGCGGGGTCCATCGACATTGCGGTACATTCCATGAAGGATATGCCGACAATCCAACCTGACGGTTTGGTACTGGATTGCTATTTGCCGCGCGAGGATGTGCGCGATGCCTTTGTGTCGCCCACCGTGGCGCGGTTGGCGGATTTGCCGCAGGGGGCGGTTGTCGGCTCCTCCAGCCTGCGGCGTCGCTCGCAATTAGCATTGCGGCGGCCCGATCTACAACTGGTCGAATTTCGCGGCAACGTGCAGACCCGTATGAAGAAGCTGGAAGACGGCGTTGCCGTGGCGACATTTCTGGCAATGGCGGGGCTGAACCGGCTGGGCATGGCCCATGTCGCGCGCTCTGCCATCGAGCCGGAGGAGATGCTGCCCGCCGTGGCCCAAGGCGCGATCGGGGTGGAACGGCGAATGGATGACCCGCGCGTGCAGGCGCTGCTGGAGGCGATTCATTGCACAGCGACAGGCCAGCGTGTCGATGCCGAACGCGCGTTCCTGCGCGAATTGGACGGGTCTTGCGAAACCCCGATTGCTGCCCTTGCACTGCTGGAAGGCGATACGCTTTGGTTGCGCGGCGAGATTTTGCGCCCCGACGGGTCGGAATCTATCGCCGGTGATATTCGCGGCCCCGTCAACGACGGCCCCGCTTTGGGGCGCAAGCTGGCACAGACTTTGTTGGGCCGCGCGCCTGAGGGCTTCTTTGACTGGCGTTGACGGGCCGCTGGATGCCGCCATTCGCGCGGCATTAGCCGGCCCCTACCACCGCGTGCTGGCGCTTGATCTGCCCGATGGCCGCAAGGTCTGGCTAAAGCAGGCTGAGCGGCTCAGTGGAAGGATGCGGCTGCAAAAGGGCGATGCCGTCAAGGGGTTCGAGCGGGAATGGGCGGGCCTGCACTTGCTTGGGCAACTCGGCCTGCCTGCAGCCCCTGTGCTGGCCGAAGGCCCGAACTGGTTTGTCACCCCCGATTTGGGCCCGACCCTGCGCAGCCTGATGTGGGACCATGACGGCAAGGCCGATCTGGTTCCGGTCTTTGCGGCGGCAGGGACAGCGCTGGCGCGGCTGCATCTGGCGAGCTACCGCCACGGCCGCCCCGCCATTCGTGATATTTGCTGGAACGGCTCGACCATTCATTTCATTGATCTGGAACGGTTTTCCTTGGTGAAGGCAGACCCGCGCGGTTTGGCGCTGGATCTTATGGTGTTTGTCCATAGCCTGATGGCCGACGGCTTGAACGTACCCGCAGACAAAGCCGCCCCGATGCAGGACGCCGCGATTTCAGCCTATCGCGCGCTTGCCCCTGGCATCTGGGCGCAGGCGCGGGTCACCGCAGGGTGGTTGCGCTGGTTGCCACCTCTGGCAAGGCTGAAAAAAGCCCGCGACTGGCAAGCCCTGGGCCCCACATTGGCGCTGTTCAGGCAAGATCAGGAATAACCTTGCCCGGATTCATGCGGTTTTCGGGGTCGAGGGCTGCTTTAACGCTCCGCATGACCGCCAACGCCACCGGATCTTTGCGCCGCGCCATTGACGGGCGCTTGGACAGGCCAACCCCATGTTCTGCCGACAAGCTGCCATTCAGGGCCTGTACCTCATCTTCCACCGCTGCGACCACTTGGTCATAAAGCGCCGCGTCATCGCGCGTGGGATACACCGTATAATGCACATTGCCATCGCCCAGATGGGCCACGCATAAATCCTCGGCCCCGGCATCAAGGCTTGGCAAGCGCGCGGCCATGTTGGTCAAGAAAGTATCCACCTTGTCCAGCGGCACGGCGATATCGGTGTCAATCGCGGGTTTGCGGGCAAAGGTGATTTCGGCGGCCAGCTCTCGGCGCTCCCACATGGCGCGGCGCTGCGCTTCGGATTGTGCGATTTCCGCGTCCAGCACCGTCCCCGCCTCCATCATTTCCGCGAGCACCTCTTGCAGAAGCACCGTCACCGGCACCTCGCCCGCATCTGTCAGGGCGGCATCGCGCGGGGCGGTGGCACCCACCTCGACCAGAATGTTCACCTTCTGACGCGGAGAGAAAGGTTGCCGGATATCGGGACGCGCCTCGGCCAGACGGCGCATATAGCTTTCGGGCATGAACTCGAACGCTTCAACCGCGCCCCCTGTTTCCTCCCGCAACCTGTTCAGCAAAACCAAGGCATCGGGGAGTGATCGCGCCGCGAGCGTGGCTGTCGCATAGGCCTTTGGGCGCGGCACCAGTTTCATCACGGCCGCAGTGATGATGCCCAGCGTCCCTTCGGCGCCGATGAACAGATCGCGCAGATCATAGCCGGAGTTATCCTTGTGCAGTTCTGACATCAGGTTCAGCACGCGGCCATCGGCCAGAACCACCTCCAGACCCAAACACAGCGCACGGGTAGAGCCATAACGCAGCACGTTGGACCCGCCCGCATTGGTCGAAAGCACACCGCCGATCATCGCAGAGCCGCGCGCGCCGAACCACAGCGGAAAATAAAGACCCTGCGCCTCGGCAGCTTCGTGCAGCCGATCAAGAATGACGCCCGCCTCCACCACTGCAAGACGCGCCTCGGGCCTGATCTTTCGGATGCTGTTCATCCGTTCGGTGGAAATCATCAAACCGCCGCGAGTCATCGCGCCGCCAACAAGCCCGGTGCGCCCGGAAATCGGCACCACCGCCACGCCATGCTTGGCTGCCAGTTTCACGCAGGCGGAGACTTCGGCAGTATTGCCCGGGCGCACAACGGCCAGTGGATCGGCAGTGTAATGCCCCGTCCAATCGCCGATATGGGCGGCACGGTCGGCCCCCGTCAGCACATGGCTGGCCCCTACGACTTCTGACAGTTCCCCGATCAAACTCATATGCTTATCCCCGCGCCGCTGATTTGCTTTGTTGTCGCGCAAGTCCTTCGCGGGGGCAAGCCACTGGCGCTAGGGTTTGATCTGCGCCAGCAACTCCAGCACCGTCGGCCCCATCGCTTCCACAATCCGCGCCACGCCTGCGGCATTGGGATGGATGCCGTCGGCTTGCATATAAACCGGGTCCAATGCGCCTTGTTCCGTGGCGATGGGTGCAAAATAAACCGGCAGGAACAGCGCGCCGTATTGGCTGGCAAGGTCAGGATAGATCGCCTCGAACTCTGCCTTATAGTCCGGTCCGAAATTGCCGGGGGCGATCATGCCGACCAGGAGGACAGGCAAATCCTTGGCCTCAGCCACCTCCATGATCGAGGTCAGGTTGGCGCGGGCTGCCGCCGGGGGCAAGCCGCGCAGTAGGTCATTGCCGCCCAGATTGACGATCAGCGCCTGCGCCCCATCCGAAAGCGACCATTCCAGCCGTGCCGCGCCGCCTGCCGTGGTATCACCAGACACGCCCGCATTCTGAATGACAGCCTCGACGCCTTGCGCTGCCAGCCAAGCATTCAATTGCGGCACGAAGCCGTCTTCTTGCGGCAAGCCGTAGCCTGCCGTCAAACTATCCCCCAGCGCCAAAACTTTCGGCACCTCGGCGGCGAA
>JBFHGI010000240.1:0-4590 GCA_041583175.1 Pseudorhodobacter sp.
GAGGCTGTAGCCTCCACCGGCGGGCAGATCATGCCACCCGTCATGGGCGCGGCGGCCTTTATCATGGCCGAGATTATCGGCGTATCTTACACAGAAATCATGGCCACTGGCTTGCTGCCCGCGCTCTTGTTTTTCGGAACGGCCTTCATCGTCGTTCATTTGCGGGCCGTGCGCAGCAAGATTGAACCGAAAGCCGAGGCAAGCAGCGACCCACGCTCTACCCTGAAAGTGCTGTTTGATGGCGGGCCCTTCATCCTCGCCTTTGTGCTGCTGATTGGAATGATGCTTTTAGGGTACTCACCGTTCAAAGCATCGCTTTGGGCAATGATTGCGATGATCGGGGCGACAATTCTGTGGAAACGTCGCGCGGATATGGAGTTGCTGCGCCAAGTCGCCGGGGCCATTACCGAAGGCGCGAAAGGCGTTGTTACCATTTCGGCGGCTTGTGCTGCTGCGGGCATCATCGCCGGCATACTGGGCATGACGGGACTTGGGTCCAAAATCGCGGTGCTGATTGATCTCGGCTCGGGCGGGAACCTGTTCCTTGCCTTGCTGTTGACGATGGTTGTTTCCATCATCCTGGGCATGGGCCTACCGACGACGGCTGCCTATTTGATTCTGGCAACTGTGGTGGCGCCCGCGCTGGTGAAGCTGGGCGTGCCTGTTCTAACAGCACATTTCTTTGTGTTTTACTACGGCTGCATCTCTACGATCACCCCACCGGTCGCCCTCGCGGCCTATGTGGCCGGAGGTATCGCAAACGCTGACATCAACAAGACCGGCTGGACGGCTGCTGCCTATGCTGCGCCCAGTTTCCTGCTGCCTTTCGCATTTTGCTTTGGTCCCGGCCTTTTGCTTCACGGCAGCTTGGTGGAGAACCTTTTGGCAATCGTCACCGGGGCTTTGGGTGTCACAGCGATTGCGATGGCCGTGGTGGGGACCATTCGAGCCGTATTGTCACCATTCGAACGGGGCATTGCAGCCCTTGCCGGTGTTTTGCTGTTGTTTCAGGACTTGACCAGCGGGGCCATCGGGGTGGTGCTGCTGACTGGGCTCTGGGTTTTTGAAAAGACACGACTGGCGAAAGTCAGCGCATAAATATGTGAAAAGGAATCAAGATCATGGCAAGAGAATTCAGACGGGTTGTCACGGGCCACGACCGGAACGGTAAAGCGATCATCGAAAGCGATCAACTCGCCTCGCAATATCTGGAACGGCCGAACCGTCCCGGCGTGCGGTTGACGAATTTCTGGCTGTCCAACGGAACGCCTGCCGAATATGATGGGTCGGTTGAAACCTGCGAAGGCCCGTTCATCCTGCATCCACCGCATAACGGTAGCGTTTTCCGCTGTGTAGAGTTTATGCCCGAAGATCCCGCCGTGTTGGCCACACTGGACGGCAAAGCCGCATTTGCCGAGATGGGCGCCGGGGCAAATATCGTTGAAGGCGCGCGGCATCCTTTCATGCACCGCACCGATAGTCTCGACTATGCGATGGTCATGTCAGGCGAGATTTACATGCTGATGGATGATGAGGCCGATGACGTTCACCTCAAGGCCGGCGATGTGGTGATCCAGCGCGGCACCAACCACGCGTGGTCCAATCGCGGCACAGAGCCTTGCGTGATAATGTTCGTTCTGGTCGATGGCGTCACCCGCCACGATGCACCGGAAGCGTCCCGCAAAGGCATCCCCCCACGAGACTGACCCAAACACCGCCACGCCGAGTGGGCTTTGCCCGTCTTGGCGTGTGCGCCCGATCTATTCACGCTTTGTAGATTGAACTCTTACAAAAAGTCGATATTTATCCGTCATGCTTACAGATCCTCTGGCCAGTGCCGCCCGTCTAGCGCAACCGACACAAGTCACATCAGCAACACAGGTTGCCTATGATGCGATACGGCGTCTGATTCTGGTGGGCGAATTGAGGCCCGGTGAAAAGCTGAAGATCGACGCTTTGAAAGCGCGCCTCGATACCGGCGCATCACCCGTACGCGAGGCGCTGAGCCTGCTGACGTCAGACCAATTGGTCGAGCGGATCGACCAACGCGGATTTCGCGCGGCCCCGGCAAGCCAGCGGAATTTTGACGAGATCCTGAAACTCCGTTGTGCTTTGGAAGACATGGCCTTGCGGCAGAGCATTGCCGAAGCTGATGAAGATTGGGAAGAAAACCTTGTGCTAAGCCTGCACCGTCTGGCGAGGGAAGAGGTGAAGAATACTGAAACCTATGAAGATTTGCACAAGGCTTTTCACATGGCCCTTCTGGCCAATTGCAAATCGCCGATCCTGCTCAAATTTTGTAGCCAGCTATACGATCTGAACGTCCGCTACCGCTATCTTGCGGGGCGCTCTCTTTCCTACAAGAGTCGGAATGTCGGGGATGAACACGCGAAAATATTGGAGGCAGCGGTCAAGCGGAAGGCGGATCTTGCCTCGGAACGCTTGCTCAACCACTACCAACAGACCGGCGCATTTCTGCGCGAGTCTGGGCTTGTTTCAGAAAGCTGACGATCAAGCGTCAGCCGCGCACCAGCGTAAAATCGAAATCGACGCGAGAATACACATCCTTGACCTGACCTGACAGCGCAAACCCTTCGGGGAAGCTGCCCGCCGCTTGTGGCTTGTAGGTCATCACCAGATCATCGCGCACTCCAAAGACAGTGTCTTGGTCCAGATAGGGATCATCCGCCGGGAATACCTCTGTCACCAGATCGCGGAACCCATCAGCCTTGACGATGAAATGTAGATGCGAGGGTCGCCACGGGTGCCGCCCTGCCGCGTTCAGTATCTGTCCGACGGGGCCATCCGTTGGCACCGTATAGCTGACAGGGCGCACCGTCGTGAAAGCATAGCGCCCCTTGGCATCGGCATGCATCAAGCCATGGAAAGACATGATGTCCTGTTCGGGATCCTGACTGGAATACAAGCCGTTCGGCGCAGTTTGCCAGATGTCGATTTCAGCCCCTGCAATCGGGTTGCCCTCGGCGTCACGGACATAACCTTCGACCAGCAGAACCTCTCCCTCGAAGTCGCGGCGCATATCCCCGCCCACTTCCAGTGGCGGCGCATCGGAAACGTGGAACGGCCCCAAGACGCTGGAACTGGTCGCACCGGGGCGCGAATTGATCATATCAACCAGCGATGAAAGACCCATCACATCCGAAAGCAGCACAAACTCATTACGTTCGGGTGTAGTGATCTTTGCGGCCCATTCCATCGCCTCCAGTGCCTTGCGCCATTCGTCATGGGTAAGACCAACCTCACGCGTGAAAGCGTGCAGATGCTTTGCCAAACTGCCAATGACCTCTTTGAAGCGTGGATCGGTGTCGTCGCTGAAATAGCTTTGAAAGACATCCGTAATGGTATCGGGCGTAACTGTGCGCATGTGTGGGCTCCTACTTCAAAAGAACGAGGCTGAGGGCTGGGAAGTAAATCAGCACGATCAGCACAAGCAGCATCACCCCGGCAAACGGCAGCGCCCCTAGAAAGACGTCTTTCAATTGGATACGCTCATCATCCAGAGTCGCCTTGATGACAAAACATGAAATGCCTAGCGGCGGGGTCAGAAGGCCGATCTCGGCCCCGATGACAGTGATAATACCGAACCAGACCAGGGACAGGCCCATCGGCTCGATCAATGGCAAGAACAGCGGCACGACGATCAGGATGATCGAGGATGTATCCAGGATGGTGCCCAAAAACAGCATCAGGATAACGTAGAAGACCATGATCTGCACAAAACCGAAGTTGCTGGCAGCAAGCAGATCGGCCAGTTCATTGGGCAGACCAGCAAGGCCCAGCATCCGGCTGTAGATCGAGGCGGCAGTGATCAGGAACAAGATCGCAGCAGTAATATGGCCCGTTTCAATCAACGTGTCCCACAAGCCGCGCCAAGACATCGTGCGGCGCAAGGCTGCAATTGCCAGTCCCAGCAGGGACCCTGCGGCGCCTGCCTCTACCGGCGTCAGCCAGCCAAGGTATATCCCACCGATAACCGTGACGATCAGCAGCAGCATCGGCAGGGTTTTGGACGCCACTTCGTCCCAGGGCATCGCTTCATAATGGTCGGCAGGGCGCCCGCCGACAAAACCGGGTGCAAATCGGCCCATGACGTAGATCGCACCGATATAGGCAACAGCAAGCAGCAGCCCCGGAACGACCCCCGCCATGAACATATCACCAACGGATTGCTCTGCGACGAAAGAGTAGATGATCAGCATTGCTGAGGGCGGGATGATCATCCCAAGAACGGAAGAACCCGCGACGACGCCGACTGCAAATCTCGGGTTGTAGCCATATTGCAGCATCTCCGGCACAGCGACTTTGGAGAACACCGAAGCCGAAGCGATCGAACTGCCAGTGACCGCCGCAAAAGCCGCGTTCGCGCCCACAGTGGCCATGCCGATCCCGCCTTTGACACGGCGGAATCCGGTGCTCATCACCTCATAGATATCCGCACCCAACCCGGCCTTGGAGACGACAAGCCCCATGAAACTGAAGAGTGGCACGGTTGCGAATGTGTACTCCATTGCGCTGTCACCCACTGCGATTTTCAGCAGGTTCATGGCAAGGTCCAGATTATCGCGCATC
>JBFHGI010000241.1:0-4572 GCA_041583175.1 Pseudorhodobacter sp.
AATTGGCCGAAGTGCCGATGATCCATGAAGGCATGGCCAAGGACAAGGCCTGGGAGCTTGCGCGACAGATTGTCGCCGATGTGCGCCTGCCTGATCCCGACCGCATCGTGAATGCCTATCCGCACCAGCTTTCCGGCGGCCAGCAGCAGCGGATCGTTATCGCGATGGCGCTGATGTCCAAGCCTGCGCTGCTGATTTTGGATGAACCCACCACCGCGCTGGATGTGACAGTCGAGGCGGGGATCGTCGATCTGGTCAAGGAACTGGGCAAGAAATACGGCACCTCCATGCTGTTCATCAGCCATAACCTCGGGCTGGTGCTGGATGTCTGTGACCGGCTTTGCGTCATGTATTCCGGCGAGGCGGTGGAAACCGGAAATGTGGCCGAGGTCTTTGACAATATGCGCCACCCCTATACGCAGGCGCTGTTCCGCTCGATCCCGCTGCCCTCGGCTGACAAAAATTCCCGCCCTCTGGTCGCCATTCCGGGCAATTTCCCACTGCCACATGAACGGCCCAAGGGTTGCAACTTCGGCCCGCGCTGCGACTATTTCGAGGCTGGGCGCTGTGATGCGGGCGATGTGCGCATGGCCGACACCGGGGGTGACCGCCACCATTCGCGCTGCGTCAAATTCTCTGAAATCGATTGGGAGGCACCTTTGGTTGCCGCCAAGCAGCAGGAAAAGACGCCGGTTGGCGAAGTCGTGTTGAAGATGGAAGACCTGCGCAAGTATTACGAGGTGTCCGGCGGTTCTTTATTCGGCAGCGGTGAGGCCAAGGTTGTGAAGGCCAATGAAACCCTGTCTTTCGAGGCCCGCGAGGGCGAGACATTGGCGATTGTGGGCGAATCCGGTTGCGGCAAATCCACCTTTGCCAAGGTTCTGATGGGGCTGGAAACGGCGACGTCGGGCAAGATATTCCTCTACAATCAGGATATTCAGGATACCCCGATTGAACAGCGCGGGGTTGATACCGTCTCATCTGTGCAGATGGTGTTTCAAAACCCGTTTGACACGCTCAATCCGTCGATGACGGTGGGGCGGCAGATCATCCGGGCGTTGGAGATCTTTGGCGAAGGCAATTCGGATGCCGAACGCCACCAGCGGATGCTGGAACTGCTCGACCTTGTGAAGCTGCCGCGGGAGTTTGCAGACCGCATGCCACGCCAACTGTCGGGCGGGCAAAAGCAGCGGGTGGGCATTGCCCGCGCCTTTGCCGGGGATGCCAAGATCGTGGTCGCGGACGAACCCGTTTCGGCGCTGGACGTGTCGGTACAGGCGGCGGTGACGGATTTGCTGATGGAAATCCAGCGCAAGAACCGCACGACCCTGCTGTTCATCAGCCATGACCTGTCGATCGTGCGTTACCTGTCGGACCGCGTGATGGTGATGTATCTGGGCCATGTGGTGGAGCTTGGCACCACGGATCAGGTGTTCAGCCCCCCCTATCACCCCTATACCGAGGCGTTGCTGTCGGCCGTGCCGATTGCCGACACCAAGATCAAGAAAAAGCGGATCGTTCTGGAAGGTGATATCCCCTCGGCGATGAACCCGCCGCCCGGTTGCCCGTTCCAGACCCGCTGCCGCTGGAAATCACAGGTGCCGAACGGGCTATGTGACCGCGAGGTTCCGCCCGTCAAACATCTGGCAACAGGCCATCAGATCAAATGCCACCTGTCGGATGAGGTTCTGGCGGGGATGGAACCGGTGATCACCATCGCGGCGGAGTGACCGCTTTCGAGGATGCGGCGAGGGCCATCGGCTTTTGAAGGTGCAGAACAAGGACAAGCTTCATGGGCGCTTGGGCGGCAGGTAATTTCAGCAATGACGCGGCGTTGGACTTCGTCGATGACCTTGGCGATTTCCGTGAGGTCGAGCGAACCGTTACCGAACTCGCGGCCGTCGATGAGGAACTGGAAGTGGATGCGGCGAGTGTCGCCCTCGCGGCTTGCGACATGCTGGCGGCAAACCTAGGGCGTCCGCCGGCTGATTTGCCGAATGGACGGCGCTATAAGGGTGAAGCTGTATCCGATGGCGTGCTAGAGATTGCGAAGGCCCTTGTCGCGCGGGTGCGGCAAAGCTCGGAACTGGCGGAGCTCTGGGCGGAAGGCGACCCGTCAGATTGGCACGCTGTTTTGGATGATTTGGTTTTACGCCTCACACCATCGGCGGCTTACGACTCCCCAACACCGCAAGAAACGCCAACGCTTCCCGACGATTTCATCGGCTACTGCTATATCTGCTTCAAGATGGTGACCAAACGGAATGGTATTCTATTTGAGCATACCGAGGAGGGTGCCGGAACCTGTTCCATCCACCCCCACCGCAAATGTATCGAAGACCAGATCGCGGGGCCGCATTGGAACGCGGATGGTTCACCAACCGCGCAAACACGGCGAAAGCTGTTGAACGATATGGGCATTGAACCGGATACCTGAAACCCTTAGCCCCGCGCGACTGTGCGGGGTTAAGGGCCTTGGACGGGTCGCATCGCCCTAGAATCGCTGATCCGGATCTTTGGACGCTTTGTGTTTGCGCAGGCGCGAAGGCGTGTGGAACTTCTTGTCCTTGAACGGGTTCTTGTCGCCCTGACCGCGCAAGGTGATGCGGATGGGCGTGCCGGGCATATCAAAATGGTCGCGCAAGCCGTTGACCAGATAGCGTTTATAGCTTTCCTGCATCAGATCGGGGTGGGAGCACATGACGACGAAACCCGGCGGACGGGTTTTCACCTGGGTCATGTAGCGCAGCTTGATGCGGCGGCCGCCCGGGGCGGGTGGCGGGTGCGCCTCGGTCATGGCCTGAAGCCAGGTGTTGAGGCGGTTGGTGGGGATGCGGCGGTTCCAGATGTCATGCGCGCGCATGATGGCGCCGTGCAAGCGGTCAAGGCCGCGTCCGGTCTTGGCCGACACAGTCACCAGTGGCGCGCCGCGGAGCTGTGGCAACAGGCGCTCGAAGCTTTCGCGCAGCTCGGCCAGTTTTTCCTGCTTCTCGCCTTCGAGGTCCCATTTGTTGACGGCCACGACGACCGCGCGGCCTTCGGTTTCGGCGTAATCGGCGATGCGCAGGTCTTGCTGCTCGAACGGGATCTCGACATCCAGCAGCACCACGATCACTTCGGCAAAGCGCACGGCGCGCAAGCCGTCGGAGACG
Source organism: Pseudorhodobacter sp. (assembly GCA_041583175.1). Lineage (GTDB taxonomy): Bacteria > Pseudomonadota > Alphaproteobacteria > Rhodobacterales > Rhodobacteraceae > Pseudorhodobacter. Next base: position 3,153 of record JBFHGI010000241.1, read on the forward strand.
GACATCTTTTCCAGCTTGTCGTTGATCCGGGCTTTCTTGCGCATGCCTGCGGTGTCAAAAATCCGGGTCGGCGTGCCGAACCAGTCGGTTTTCACCGAGATTGCATCGCGGGTGATGCCTGCCTCGGGGCCGGTCAGCAGACGGTCTTCGCCGATGATCTTGTTGATCAGCGTCGATTTGCCCGCATTCGGGCGGCCGATCACGGCGATTTGCAGTGGCTTGGTGGCCGTGGGCTTGTGCCATTCGGGATCGGCCTCGTCATCGGCCTCTTCCTCGGGGATATCGACATCGGTAATCGGGGCATCCGCCTCGGCGCGCTCTTGAAACTCATCCGAGATCGGGCGGAGCAGACGGTAAAGATCGTCAATGCCCTCGCCATGTTCAGCGGACAGGCGCAGCGGCTCCCCCAGCCCCAGCGACCATGCGTCGATGGCACCCGCATCACCGGCTTTGCCTTCGGCCTTGTTCACGCCAAGGATTACCCGCGCGCCCTTTTTGCGCAGGATATCGGCAAACACCTCATCCGTGGCGGTGATGCCGACGCGGCCATCCACCAGGAACAGGCAAATGTCGGCCATATCGACCGCGCGTTCGGTCAGGCGGCGCATCCGGCCTTGCAAGCTGTCATCGGTGACATCTTCGAGTCCAGCGGTATCAATCACCGTAAAACGCAGGTCGAAAATCTTGCCATCGCCTTCGCGCAAATCGCGGGTCACGCCGGGTTGGTCATCGACCAGCGCAAGCTTGCGCCCGACGAGGCGATTGAACAGGGTGGATTTGCCCACATTCGGGCGGCCAACGATGGCGAGGGTAAAGCTCATTTTGGCCCCTCCGGGGGCTTGTGTCAGGTCATCAATCCGTTGCCATACACGGATGACGCGTCAACGGAAAGCGTGAAGTTGCCCGTTGCCCGAAACGACATAAAGCGCACCGCCTGCCAAAGCCGGAGCCGCCGCGGCACCACCCGGCAATTCGACCGAGCCGACAAGGGCCCCATTCGTCGGATTGAACATCCGCACAAGCCCGTCACCGGAAACGACCACAAGCCGCCCACCGGCCAGAACCGGCCCGTAATGTGCGGTAATCGCAGCACGCCGCTTTTCATTTGCGGTTTCATAATAGGGCATATCCACCGACCAGATCGCGGAGCCGGTTTCGGCATCCAGCCGCACCAGCTTCGCCTCATCCGAAATGAGGAACACCGAGCCGCCAACCGGGAGCACCGCGCCGTAAGCCGCTTCTCTCGCGGACCATTTCTCGGTGCCGGAAGCGGTATCCAAAGCGGAAAGCCTACCTGCCTGATTGCCGACATAGGTGGTAGAGCCGTCAACCACCGGATCACCCGCGATATCGGCGACATTGTTATAGCCGCGCCCCAGGCGCGCGCCGGCGATGCTCGCGCTCCACAGCCTGATGCCGC
>JBFHGI010000242.1:0-4556 GCA_041583175.1 Pseudorhodobacter sp.
ACGTCACCAGATCATCGCGGCGCACACGGGTACACCAGCTGGAATTGATATGGGCAACGATGCCACCCTCCAACTCGAAAGTTGCATAGGCGGCGTCATCCGCCGTGGCGGGGTAGGATTTGCCGTTCTCATCCCAACGCGTCGGTATGTGGGTTGCGATCTTGCAACTAACGGCGCGGACCGGCGCGATGACATTATCCAGAACATAGCGCCAATGGCACAGCATGTCGGACACCATGCCGCCGCCATCTTCCTTACGGTAGTTCCAGCTTGGTCGCTGGGCAGGCATCCAATCGCCTTCGAATACCCAATAGCCAAACTCCCCTTTAACCGAGAGGATTTCACCGAAGAAGCCGGAATCCCGAAGCCGCTTGAGTTTGAGCAGGCCCGGCAGGTTAAGCTTGTCGTGCACAATGCCGTTCTTCACGCCCTTTTCGGCAGCGTATTTCGCGATGCTGACGGCCTCATCAAGGCTTTCGGACACGGGCTTTTCGCAGTAGACATGCTTGCCCGCGTCAATCGCCTTGCGCAGCAATCCCGGGCGCAACTGGGTAGAGGCCGCATCGAAGAACAAGATGTCATCCGGGTTGGCCAGTGCCGCATCAAGATCGGTTGTCCAACGCTCAACGCCGCAGCGCTTGGCCAGAGCCTCCATTTTATCCGCATTTCGTCCGACGATGATCGGGTCGGGCATCAGGATGGACCCATCAGACAATGAAAGGCCGCCTTGATTGCGAATTGCCAGCACGGACCGGATCAAGTGCTGGTTCATCCCCATGCGTCCGGTAACACCGTGCATGATAATGCCAATACGACGCTCTTTCATGGCTGTTCTTCTCCCTCGGGTATTGCCGCAAGCTTGTTACATTGGGCAAAAATTACATTACCTACTGGTAAGTAATATCTTGCGGGCCGTCAACACAAATCTGGTTTGCAAGAGGCAGCCAGTCTTGCGGCCAGCTGCCAGAGCGAACGGATTAACAAAGTGGCTTAACCCTGATGGAGGAGCCTTTGTGAGGCTGAGCAGGAGCCCTGATGGGCACCTGCTCTTTGCCGGTCAGGTCGGTGGGCAATGTCAGGAAATATGCCAAAAGCCGCAGACAGTCACCGAAACATAGGCGTTCTGTTTTAGGCAGTGGCTTAATGGAGTTGAGTGACAAAGCGGGTGATCAGATAGCTTTCCAGCGCATAGGAACCACCTTCGGACCCGTATCCAGAATCGCCAATTCCGCCAAACGGTGTTTCCGGCAAAGCCATGCCTAGGTGGTTGATGGTCACCATGCCGGATTGCACCTCGTCGCGAAGCCGTTGTTGCGCGAGGCCATCCTTGGCATAGGCATAGGCGCCAAGCCCATAGCGCAAGCGGTTCGCTTCTGCGATGGCATCACCCAGATCAGAAAAGCGGTTCACGATGGCAATGGGGCCGAAGGGTTCTTCGTTCATAATGCTCGCCTCTACCGGCACGTCAGCCAGCACGGTCGGCTCAAAGAAGAAGCCTTTGTTTCCTATGCGCCGACCACCGGTCACCACTCTGGCCCCACGGTCTTCGGCGTCTTTGACCATGCTTTCCAGCGCCGTTATGCGGCGTTCGTTCGCCAGCGGTCCCATATCGACACCGGGCTCATGGCCCGCGCCGATTTTCAGCGATCTGGCATAGTCGGTGAACCCGTTCAGGAAGGTATCATAGGCAGGCGTTTCGACGAGAAAGCGGGTTGGCGAGACACAGATCTGCCCTGCGTTGCGGAACTTGAATGTGGCCAGATCGGAGACCGCCGCGTCAATATCGGCATCGGCAGTAATGATCGCTGGCCCGTGGCCGCCCAGCTCCATCGTTGCGCGCTTCATATGCTGGCCTGCCAAACCGGCGAGATGCTTTCCGACCACCGTTGAGCCCGTGAAGCTGATCTTGGCAATGGTCGGATGTGGGATCAGGTAGGACGAAATTTCGGCCGGGTCGCCGTATACCAGGCCGATAACGCCCGCCGGAAACCCTGCCTCCGCAAAACAGCGGATCATCAGGGCCGGTGCCGCCGGTGTTTCTTCGGGGGCCTTGACGATGATCGAGCAGCCTGCTGCCAGCGCGGCCGCCATTTTCTTGACGATCTGGCTGACCGGAAAGTTCCAAGGGGTAAAGGTGACAACCGGGCCGACCGGGTCCTTGACTGTATAGCTCAGCACGCCCTCACGCCGGGCCGGGATGATCTGGCCATAGGTGCGGCGCGCTTCTTCGGCATACCAGTCGGTCATGTCCGCGGCACCCATCAGTTCGGTCACGGCCTGATTGACCGGCTTGCCTTGCTCTGCCGACATCACCGCGCCAATCGCATCCGCCTGCGCCCGCAAACGGCTCGCAGCATCGCGCAGCATTTTGGACCGCTCAAAAGCCGGGACTTTGCGCCAAATGGCAAAGCCTCGCGCCGTGGCTTCCAAGGCCGCGTCCAGATCGGCCCTGCCTGCATGTGCGACATGCCCGATCTCGTCTTCGGTAGAGGGGTCGATCACCGCCAGAGTGCGCCCATCAATCGCATCGCGCCAGATACCATCAATGAAAAGCTGCGTGTTCGGATAATCTTTCATCTCACCCTCTTGAGTAGTTTGGACTGTGTTCTTCCGGCAGGCCGGGCATGGCTTGAAATGGGACAAGCGTTCTTGTCAGGCATCCTTGCGCAGATAGCGTACTACCATTTCCGAGGCGTCTTTTGCCCTGCGATCCAGCCAGGCATCGTCAATCTCGCACTCGAAAACGGTTTCCAACGTGTAAAGGTTCGAGATCGGGAAATAGCAAAGCGACGCAATGAAGATATAAAGCTCCACCGCATCCACACCTTCGCGGAACTGCCCTGCTTCTTTGCCCCTGTTGAGAACCGCCCTTAACTCCTGAACAAGCTCTGTCTGGATTTCGCTGGCGTCCTCCATCTTCTTGATCGTCGAACCGCCACGCAGGTTTTCGGTGTTCAGGATAGAAATGAACCAAGGGTTCCGACGGTAGTGGTTCATCGTGAAAGTGACCAAGGCCCGGATCGCCGCTTCCGGGTCCTGACTGGCCATATCCAGCGTTTCTTCCCCGGCGCGGATTTGAAGATAGGCTTCGCGCAGGGCCGCTGAATAGACGGCTTCCTTGTCTCCGAAATATTCATAGATCAAAGGCTTGCTGATGCCTGCTCTCTTGGCAATTTCATCCACCCGCGCACCATCATAGCCTTTTGAAGAGAACTCGATCAGCGCCGATTGAAGGATAGAGGCCTTGGACGCAGCCGCGTCATTCCCCCGCTGTCCTTTACGGCTTTTCGGCGCGGCCAGTGTCGATTCAAGTCTTGTCATATTTGGCCCCCGATTTGTTTTGGCACGGCATTCTGGATCGACCGTGATGAGTGATGATGGCCCCTGACGGCGCCGCGATCTTTTGCCGTTCAATAGCCAAGCAGATGTGGAAGCCACATAACAATACCCGGAAAGAGAATCAGCACAAACATCCCTGTTACGATTATCAAGAGGAAGGGCCAAAGCTCTACCACGATCTCTCGGGTGGACGCCCCTGTAAGGCGCTGCATGACCAGCAGAAGTATTCCGACCGGTGGTGTCGCCATGCCGATCATTATCGCAAAGGTCAGCACCACCCCGAAATGCACGAGATCGACACCCACGGCTTCCATGCTGGGAATGACCAGAGGAACGACAACCAGCATGATCGGAAGCCCGTCCAGAAACAGACCTAACACGAGGATGATAGCCACGATGATGAACATCAACTCTGTCGGTCCGGCATCCAACCCGTTCAGCATTCCGGTAATCTGATAGCCCAAACGCTCGCGGGCGATGACGTGACCGATTGCGTAGGAGCCGGCCAGAACCGCGCCGATCGCCGAGGTTTGCCGTGCGGTTTCGCGCAACGTATCCCAGAACTGGGCCGGATTCAAAGAACGATAGGCAAAGACGCTTAGAAGCAGGGCATAGAGCGCCGCAACTGCCGCTGCCTCGGTCGGGGTGAACCAGCCGCCGTAAATGCCACCCAGCAACACGACCACGGTGAAGATAGCAGGCAACGCGCGGAGGGCGGAAAACAGCAAGGCAGTCCAGCCGACCCAACCGGGGGCGGGAAAGTCGCGCTTTACGGCCATTACGCCGATGCCGGCAATCAGAAGCGTTGCCAGAAACGGCCCCGCGACAAGGCCCGCTGCGAAAAGCGCGCCGACATTGCTTTGCGTCAGCGCAGCGTAGAACAGCATGATGATACTGGGCGGCACCAGTGGCCCCAACATGGAAGACGCGATCGTAACGGCCGTTGCGAAGCCGCGCGAATAGCCTGCATCCACCTGGGCCTTTGTGACAAGCAGGCCCATTCCGCTTGCATCTGCCAGCGCGCTGCCGCTGATGCCGCTGAAGATGAGGCTGGTCACGACATCGACTTGCGCCAGTCCGCCCTTGAAACGCCCCGTCGCAGCATGGGCAAACTCGAATATCCGCGTGCTGATTGTAGAGTTGTTCATCACTTGGGCTGTGAAAATGAAGATCGGCACAGCCAGCAGGACGTAGCTGAGTTGGAAGCTGGAACCGAT
>JBFHGI010000243.1:0-4549 GCA_041583175.1 Pseudorhodobacter sp.
CCCCATTCAGAAAGATCACGTCTATGAAGATTACGGATGCAAGAGTATTCGTCGGCGGCCCGGGAAAGAACTACGTCACCTTGAAAATCATGACGGATCAAGGAATTTACGGGTTGGGCGATGCGACGTTGAACAATCGTGAAACTCTGCCTGCGGCCTACTTGGAAGACTACCTGATCCCGTGCCTGATCGGGATGGACCCGCGCAGAAGCGAAGACATCTGGCAGTTTTTCTATCGCGGTGCCTATTTCCGCCGTGGCCCGATTGCGATGGCGGCGTTCGGGGCCATCGACATGGCGCTGTGGGATATCAAGGGCAAGCTGGCGAATATGCCGGTCTATCAGCTTTTTGGTGGCAAAAGCCGCGACGGCGCGCTGGTCTATGCCCATGCCACAGGGTCTGATCTGGAAGATCTGATGGATAGCATCGCCCATTATGTCGAAAAGGGCTACAAGGCTGTGCGTGTGCAATGCGGTATTCCCGGAATGCCGTCGGCCAGCTATGCGGTTCCTGAGGCTAAGGGTGAAGGCAAGCATTACATCACCGATTTCGGCGGTATCCGCCCCAAGGTCGAGGTTTGGGATACCGAGCGTTACATGCGTTATATGCCCAGCGCCTTGGCCGAGATACGGGCGCGCTTTGGCCCCGACCTGAAAATCCTGCATGATGTGCATCACCGCCTGTTGCCGCGAGAGGCTGCCGAATTCGCTAAGGCGGTAGAGCCGGTAGGTCTCTATTGGCTGGAAGACCCGACACCCGCCGAGGACCAGGACGCGCTGAAATTCCTGCGTCAGCATTCCACCGTGCCTATCGCGATTGGTGAGGTTTTTAACTCCATCTGGGAATGTAACAAGCTGATCGAGCAGGAACTGATCGATTTCATCCGCGTGGCCGTCACCTATGCGGGGGGGATTACCCATGTGAAGCGGATCGTTGATCTTGCGGCGCTGCATCATGTGCGCACGGGATTTCACGGCGCGCCGAGCCATTCGCCTTTGTGCATGGCCGCGCAGGCCCATCTGAATGCTTGGGCACCAAATTTCGGGATCCAAGAATATCTGGTGCTTGGCACGCCAGAATGCGACGCGCTTTTCCCGTCTGAACATCGGATGGAAAATGGTATGGTCTTTGTCAGCGACGCCCCCGGTCTGGGAGTGGATTTCGACGAGAAAGAAGCCGCGCGATATAGCTACAAGGCGGGCAGCCATCCAGTGGTCCGCCTGCAAGATGGAACGCTTTGGAATTACTAAAGCTTCTTGTCGGGGAACCGTCGTCCCGGAAAGCGAAATTCCCGTCGATTGAGGCACTTAAGACGGAAGTTTGGACAAGCTGAACATTTAGCGGTAACAGTGGGATCAGATAGAAATCACAAGGTTTCCCGACGTTGACCGAATCACCCCGCCCCAGCTTAAAGCGCCCGCTGACTCTCCGCGATGTATCCGAGGCTTCTGGCGTATCGGAAATGACTGTCAGCCGTGTTTTGCGTAGCCGGGGCGATGTATCGGAACCAACGCGCGAGAGAGTGCTGGAGGCGGCGCGCAAGCTGGGCTATGTGCCGAACAAAATCGCGGGCGCACTGGCAAGCCAACGAGTCAATCTGGTGGCCGTTATTATCCCGTCTTTGTCGAACATGGTTTACCCGGAAGTGATGACCGGGATCAGCCGCGTTTTGGAAGATACCGGCCTGCAACCTGTTGTCGGTGTTACGCATTATCTGCCGGAGCGGGAAGAATCCGTGCTTTATGAGATGCTGTCTTGGCGGCCGTCGGGAGTGATTCTTGCCGGATTGGAACATTCGGATGCGGCGCGGGCGATGCTGGAAAACGCTGGCATACCGATTGTGGAAGTGATGGATGTCGACGGTGTGGCTGTTGATAGCGTTGTCGGCATTTCCCACCGCCGTGCTGGTCTGGAAATGGCAGAAGCCATCCTGAAAGCGGGCTACAAAAAGATCGGCTTCCTTGGCACAATGATGCCCTACGATCATCGCGCCCGTAAACGGCTAGAGGGCTTGGAGGAAGGTCTCGCCGCCGCCGGGATTACGCTGGTGGATCGCGAATTCTATTCGGGCGGCTCTGCCTTGTTGAAGGGGCGCGAAATGACAGAGGCCATTCTTGCGCGCAACCCAGATCTCGATTTTCTATATTACTCCAATGACATGATCGGCGCAGGGGGGCTGCTCTATTGTCTTGATAAAGGTATCGATGTGCCAAACCGCCTCGGTCTTGCGGGTTTCAATGGTGTGGAACTGTTACAGGGCCTGCCGCGCCGTTTGGCGACGATGGATGCCTGCCGGTTGGAGATTGGCACCACTGCCGCGCAGATCATTGCCGGTTTGCATCCAGGCGGTGTCGTCGGCGGAGAGCGGGTGGAGCTGACGCCAGTCTTGCAACTGGGCGATACGATTCGTCATTAGCGCGATTTGCAGAGCCTGCCATTGGCGGTCGCGGGGGGCAGTCTGCCCCCCGAACAGCTTTGCTTCGCGCAAAGCTGACCCCCCGAGGATATTTTCAACCAGATGAAGAGATCAGGCCGTGAGGCTGGTTTCGGTCGCGCCCGTAATCTGGGCTCTAATGATCTGGCCTTCGGGATGATCAGTTGTGAACTGCACTTCGGTGAACTGTTCTGTGCGACCCATCCGGGGGGATTCCATCAGGATGCGATGGGTTACGCCCGTTTGCGCGGCGAGATGGCGCTGCAGGGCAGTATCACCAGCTGTGCGAAGGCGGGCCGCTCTGGATTTGATCTCGGGGCCTTTGACGGCAGGCATGCGCGCGGCGGGGGTTCCTTTGCGTGCTGAATAGGGGAAAACATGCAGAAAGGTCAGGTCGCAATCGTTCACCAGCTTTAATGAGTTTACAAACATCTCTTCGGTCTCGGTCGGGAAACCGGCAATGATATCTGCGCCGAAAATCATGTCGGGGCGAAGTTTGCGGGCCTCTTCGCAAAACGCAATCGCGTCATCGCGCAGGTGGCGGCGTTTCATGCGTTTGAGGATCATATCGTCACCTGCCTGAAGGCTGAGGTGGAGGTGTGGCATCAGGCGCGGTTCTGTGGCAATGGCCTGCATCAGATTTCTATCGGCCTCTATAGAGTCAATCGAACTGATGCGCAGGCGGGGCAGATCAGGGATCAGGCGCAGAATTCGCATGACCAGATCGCCCAAGCGCGGGGTAGCGGGCAAATCAGCGCCCCAAGAGGTAAGGTCTACGCCCGTGAGGACCACCTCTTGAAAGCCTTTGTCCACCAGCCGCTTTATCTGTTCGATAACAACGCCAGCGGGAACTGAGCGCGAATTGCCACGACCGTAAGGGATGATGCAGAAGGTGCAGCGATGGTCGCAGCCATTCTGGACCTGAACATAGGCACGGTGCCGACCGAAACCGTCAATCAGATGGCCTGCGGTTTCGCGCACCGACATGATATCATCGACCATCACCTTCTCGGTCACGCCAATCAGGTCGGGCGCGCGCATGGTTTGCCAAGTCTCCGCCTGCATTTTTTCGGTATTGCCGATAACGCGGGTGACTTCGGGCATGGCGGCAAAGGTTTCGGGTTCGGTTTGCGCCGCGCAGCCAGTGACGATCACCGCAGCACCAGGGTTCTCACGTGCAAGTTTACGAATCTCTTGCTTGGCTTTGCGCACAGCTTCGGCTGTCACGGCACAGGTATTGACCACCACGGCACCTTGCAGGCCAGCGGTTTCGGCCAGTTCTTTCATGGCTTCGGTCTCATATGCGTTCAATCGGCAGCCGAGGGTGGAGAAGATTGGGGCTGTCATGCGTTGGCGACCAAAAACTCAGGGGAAAGCACGCCGTCGAAGACATGGGCGACGGGCCCAGTCATCCAGACACCATCCTCGCGCCAGTCGATTTCAAGCGTGCCGCCGTCGACATCGAGCCGGACCTTGCGCCCGGTTATTCCGCGCAGATGGGCGGCTACGGCGACCGCGCAAGCGCCTGAACCGCAAGCCAGTGTGATGCCTGCGCCGCGTTCCCAGACCCGCATGCGAAGGTGATCAGAGCCGATCAACGACACAAACTCGACATTGGTTTTATGCGGGAAGAGCGGGTCGGTTTCAAAGCGGGGGCCATCTGTGGTCAACGCAACTGCCTCGGCATTAGGCACAAAAAATACGCAATGCGGGTTACCCATGCCAACGCCCACCGGATCGCCGGGCAAAGGTAGGTGCAGAGGGTCCACAGCATGCGACAAGGGAATATCTGTCCAGTCAAGCTGCGGGTGCCCCATATTGACGGATACCATGCCATCTATGCGCTGCGCAGACAGCGTGCCGCGCGTGGTGAACAGAGTGACGCCATTCTGACCGGTCTGGCGCATAACCAGATCGGATACGCAGCGTGTGGCGTTGCCGCAGGCTCCCGCACGGGTGCCATCCGAGTTCCAGAAGTCCAACGTGAAATCCGCCCCCTCTGCATCGCGGATTTCTGCCAGTTGGTCAAAGCCCACACCACGATTCCGGTCACCAATGGCCCGTGCCAAGGCAGGTGTGACCAGCGCCTCGCATCCGCGCGAGTCGATTACAACG
>JBFHGI010000244.1:0-4546 GCA_041583175.1 Pseudorhodobacter sp.
CATAATCCAACCCGTATTTTGCCAGGCCACCGACCTTGAAATTCTCAATCACCACATCGGCATCCGCAACCAGACGGCGCACGGTTTCCTGCCCTTCCGATGTGCGGAAATCGACGGTGACGGATTTCTTGCCCCGGTTGGTCGCATGGAAATAGGCGGCAGCGCGATCGCCCTCCCGCTCGATAAAAGGAGGGCCCCATCGGCGCGTATCATCGCCCTCGGGGGCCTCCACCTTGATGACATCCGCGCCCAAGTCTGCAAGCGTCTGACCGGCCCAGGGGCCAGCCAGAATACGGGCCAATTCAATGACCTTCACACCTTTGAGCGGGGCATCCATGGCTTACTTCGCCAGTTCCGCATCAAGCAGCGCCTTAAGATCGGCGTAGTTCATGTTGCTGTGCTTGGTGCCATTCAGCATGAAGGACGGGGTGGAATTGATGCCATCGGCCTCCGTGTCCTTCTGGAACTTTTCCACCATTGCCTGCGCCATCGCACCATCGTTCAGGCAGGTATCAAGAGCGGCATCTTCCAGCCCCGCCGTGCGGCCAATGCGGCGCAGGTTATCCACCACGGCTGCCGGATCATCCGACGCAGCCCATTCCTGCTGTGATTTGTAAAGAATATCCTGAATTCCGAAATAGCGCATATCGCCGCCACAGCGCGCAACCATCCCGGCCCAAAGGCCGTAACGGTCAAAATACACTTCACGGTAAACGAACTTGATCTTGCCGGTGTCGATATAGTCGCGCTTCAAATCCTTGAAAACGGCAGTATGGAAATTCGCGCAATGTGGGCAAGTGTAAGAGGCATATTCCGTCAGAACGACTTTCGACTCCGGGTTGCCCAGAACCATATCCGGCACTTCCGGCAATGTGGCCTCGGCAGCGCTGCTTGTCGTTTGCGCCCAGACAGGCAAGGCGGAAAGCGCCGTTGCGGCACCAAGGGCTAGGGTAAAGTCTCTGCGGTTCATGATCTGCCTCTTTGTGATTTGGACCGAGATAAGAAGTTTTCGGTCAGGGATTCAAGAGCCTGCCGCAACGCATTATCGTGAACACCCGCTGCGGCGCGGCTTGCTTCGGCCTTTATTGCAGGGTCGGGCGCAGGTGTTTGCTTTGGCGCAGGCGCAAATTCCGCTTGCCCTTCGGCAAATCCGGTCGGGGCCGTTTGGGTCAGGCTGATGCGCGAAATCGCGGCATAACCATAGCAGGCATTGACCTTTTCCTTGATCGCAGGAAGCTGCATCTGCACCATGGGCCCATTGGTCGAGGTGGTCAGCAGCGTTAGCGTTGCCCCCATCCCGCCCTTGCTATACCCAACTTTGACGGGCCGGGTCACTGCCGCCAGATCAGGCCCTACAATCTCGGCCCAAGCGGTCAACAGGCGCGTCACCGCGAATCCCCGCGCCTCGCCCGCCGTGCGAATCCGCTCTTTCAGCAGGCCCGAAGCCGCCTCAAACCCGCGCATCCGCCGGGTTTTGCCTTGGAATGGGCCGCCTGTCGCCTGCTTCATCTGGTCATTTCCTTCGTTCCGCCTATCTTAGCGTGGCAGGCTGCGTCTGCCAATTCAATGCCAGTAAAAAGGGGCTAAAACTTGCGTGACGAGGCTGCGGCCCTGATATCTTGGTATGATCGCCACGCCCGCGTGATGCCGTGGCGCAGCCCTCCGCTAAGCGGTGTGCAACCAAACCCCTACCGGATCTGGTTGTCGGAGGTGATGCTGCAACAAACCACAGTCGCCGCCGTGCGCGCCTATTTCCTGCGATTTACCGAACGATGGCCGACGGTAACAGCGCTGGCGCAGGCCGAAGATGCCGAGGTGATGGCCGAATGGGCAGGGCTTGGCTACTATGCCCGCGCCCGAAACCTGCTGAAATGCGCCCGCGCCGTGGCACAAGACCATGCGGGTCAGTTCCCGCAAAGCTATGACGCCTTGCTCACCCTACCGGGCATCGGCCCCTATACGGCAGCAGCGGTGGCCGCGATTGCCTTTGACCAGCCCGCAACCGTTGTGGATGGCAATGTAGAACGTGTTATGGCGCGGCTGTTCAATGTCCAGACGCCTTTACCGCAAGCCAAGCCGGAATTGACAACACTCGCCACCAGCCTGACACCAACCGACCGACCCGGCGATTATGCCCAAGCAGTAATGGACCTTGGCGCCACCATCTGCACGCCGCGCAACCCCGCCTGTGGCATTTGCCCGCTGCGCCCGTTTTGTGCAGCACAAGCGGCGGGAACGCAAACCACCCTGCCCCGCAAATCCCCCAAGCCCGAAAAGCCCACCCGCCAAGGCTCTCTTTGGCTTGCACGGCACCCCGACGGCCGCTGGCTGGTAGAGCAACGCGGCCCCAAAGGGCTGCTGGGTGGAATGCTGGGCTTTCCCGGCACCGGATGGGACAAAACCGATGCCTCGCCCCCCGTCACCGCCAACTGGCAAGAAATGGGAGAGGTGCGCCATACCTTCACCCATTTCCATGCGGATTTGACAGTGCTGGCCGCCACCACCGATGCCCCGCCCGATCACGGTATGTTTCAGCCCATTAACCCTGATAATTTGCCAACATTGATGCGCAAAGCCTATGACCTTGCTGCTTCGGCCCTTTTGCCACGTTGACGCAAAGCGGCGGCCCACCCATCATGCCCGAAAAATCAGGTGAGCCATGAGTACCATCCCCGCCGCAGATGTCGTCCGCATCAATCACGCCTTGCCGTTCTGGCTTTCACTTGCCTTGGTTCCGGTAGCCCTGATCAGCGCGCTTGTGGGGGGCTGGACAGTGCTGCTGATGCCGGTTGCCTCATGGGGAATGTTCTCCTTGCTGGACGCCATCGTCGGGCAAAACCCGGATAACCCGGACCTTGAAACCCCCGAGGACGGGTTGATCTGGTACCGCGCCATCACCCTGATCTGGTTTCCAGTGCAATTCACGCTCTTGCTGTGGCTTCTTTACTATGTGCCGCGCGCCGAGCATCTGGGGGTGCTGGAATCCATTCTGATTTTCTTTGGCATGGGCATTATTTCCGGCACCGTCGGCATCAACTACAGCCATGAATTGATGCACCAGAAATCCAAACTGGAACGATGGCTGGGCGATCTGCTGCTGGCCTCGGTGCTGTATTCGCATTTCCGGTCGGAACATTTGCGCGTCCATCACCTGTATATCGGCACCCCGCGTGACCCGGTCACCGCCCGCTATAACGAAGGCTTTCACCGCTTTTTCCCGCGTGTCCTGCGGCAATCGCTGATCTCTAGCTGGAAAGCGGAAAAGGCGATGCTGGCGCGCCGAAATCTCCCCGTCACGCACCGGAGCAACCCGTTCTGGCGCTACGGCGCCTTGCAGATTGCCATGCTGTTACTGGCCTTTGTGATCGGCGGCTGGGTCGGGCTTGCGCTGTTCATCTACCAGGCCTTCACCGCAATCTGGCAGTTGGAGCTGGTCAATTACATCGAGCATTACGGCCTGACCCGCCGCCACCTTGGCGATGGCAAATACGAACATGTCTTGCCGCGGCATTCGTGGAATGCCGATCACAAGGCCTCCAACTGGTTGCTGATCAACTTGCAGCGCCATTCGGACCATCATTACAAACCCGATCGCCGCTTTCCCCTGCTGCAAACCTACACGGCCGAGGATGCGCCGCAGCTTCCCTACGGCTATCCGGTGATGACGACTGCCGCGATGATCCCGCCAATATACAAGCGCATGATGAACCCTCGCGTGCGCGCATGGCGGCGCAAATATTACCCTGACATTACGGACTGGCACAGCTACAACAAAGCGCTGAACCCCGCCCCACGCTAAACGGTTTTCTCCACCAGATGCCCGTTCAGCGCACAAGCGTGCAACAGACTTTTCAGCCAGGTGACACCATGGGACCGCACAACCTGCCCCGGCCGTAAAATCTGCGGCCCGATCTTTTCCGCCTGCGATTTCAGAAAATCCGCGTCCTTCTGCGAGGTGCCCGTGACATAGACCGCTTCCTCAATCCGCCCGCAGCCCAGTTCTTCAGCACGTTGTACAAACCGCAGATAAGGCGCAATCAGGATAGTGCCGGGTCGCGAGGTTCGCGCAACCCGCTCTTCCAAGGCCTCCAGCCCATCCGCGTCTGACATGGGCTGATAGAAATAGAGCACGTCATACTGGTCGTAATGATCATAGGTCAGCGCGTTTGCCTCGAAAATATGGCACCTTGGCACGTTCATCTGTTTCATCGCCTTTTGGGCTGTCTCCACATATTTCGTGTCAAAATCAAACCCGTCAGCCTGCTCAAAAATCTCCGCGGCCAACAGAACTTTCATGCCGCCACCACAACCCACATCCAAGAACCGTAACGGTTCTGGACGTTTTTGCGCGAGGGCCACTCGAAAAGCCGCGTGGGCATGGGCGACGAAGGCGGAACTGCTGAGCGGTATATCAGAAAAGCAACCGATTTCCTTTGCTGCCTCTGATTGCGGGTTCGGATTGATCAGCCGATGCAAGAAAGCCATCGCCGTATCTATCGCGAAGGCTTGCACCCGCTCAACGTCATTTGCTTTGCGGACTGGCGCA
>JBFHGI010000245.1:0-4538 GCA_041583175.1 Pseudorhodobacter sp.
GCTGTGGTTGCCGCTCTGGATGTAGACCGTCGCGCCTGGCGCGGTGTCATCCGGATCAAACGGGTTTTGATCGCCGGTGTAGGAGTTCATTACAATGCCATATTCCAGCCCGCCATCGGTGACGCCATAGGCATGCGCGGTCAGCCGGACGCCGGAGGCCGCGCGGAGGTCTTCGCCGTCGAAGACCAGCCCCATTTTTGCCTCGCCCGAGAATTTGACTTCGGCAAAGGCAGGTGCGGCCAAGGTAAGAACGCTGGCAAGCAGGGCGGCGGCGGTGGGAATGGCGCGGAACATGGTGGGCCTTTGGCGTTTTGTGATGCTTAAAGGTGCCAGAGGATGCTTGGCTTGGCAAGCAGAGCTGTGTTCGTGGCGATCACATCTGCGAAAGTCTGCCGCTTGCAAGACTTGATCGCAAATCGGGGAACGAAAAAGAAAAGAGCGGGCGCAAGGCCCGCTCTTCCCTCAACATCTAACCGGTTAGATTAGAATGTGAAACGGATGCCGAAGTCAGCACGAGTTTCTTTAGCTTTTGCGCCAACTACGTTGCCTTGGTTTTCGTCGCCAACCGACTCAACCTGTGCGATACCACCGGAGATGGTTGCACCACCACCCAGGCTGTATGCAGCGCCGATGCCGAAGGATTCTTGATCAAGCAGACCAACAGCAGCGTCGTATTTAGCTTTGCCGTAACCCATCGAAACAGTCAGAGCGTCCATGGTGTAGGAAGCGTTCAAGCCATAAGCTTTTGCGCCCGACTTCACGCCAGCAACGGTTTTGAACGAAGCGTCCGAGTACATTGCTGCAACTTTGATCTGGTTGAAGGTCGCGCCACCGAACAGGGACACAACTTTTGCCGAGTCAATTGCTGCAACGGACGAGTTGCCGTTGAAGTCGTGGTTGCCGTAGCCCAGGCCAACATAGCCGTTGCCGAAGGAGTACTTCACGCCAGCAGCATAGGTGTCAACAGCCAGAGCAGCGTGGCTGCCGGTTTGCAGACGGGTCGACAGCGAAGCGCTGATCGGGCCGGATGCATAGGTGTAGTTCACGTTGTGACCCATGGAAACGCCAGTCAGGTCACCCAGCTCGTCGCCGACGAATGCTTCTGCAACGTCATCAACGTCCAGACCGTCCCAACCGATGTCGGACAGGCCAGCAACTTCGTCAGCTTCAGCAACGGCGCCGAAGGACAGCTTGCCGAAAGCGCCCGAGATGTAAACGGTGGTATCGTCGTTAGCAACGGAACCGCCGTTGTTTTCGATGATGTGGTTGGTGTTGAAGCCGAAAGTCAGGCCGCCATCGGTTTCACCCGAAGCATCAAAAATGATGGTTACAGCGGAGTACAGCTTGGTGTTTTCAACGCCTTCGCTGTTGTACTGCAGACCAGCTTCAGCCATTGCCGAAACAGCTACTTCTGCCTGAGCGATGCCAGCGGTTGCTACGAGCGCGGTCGTCGCAATAAGAATCTTTTTCATCGTTTTCCCTCGTGTTTTTTCAAAGGTGCTGCCCAACTCAGGGAAATCTGATTTGGGTATGCATCTCTAATCAACCCTTCCGGCCTTGATTGCAACGACGACGGCAATCGGCGCCCGAAAGACGTGATTTGTGGTGCGCGTATGCCACAGTAACGGCGCGGGGACCTGTACTTCATGGGTCAAGCCAAGGGGTTGCAGCAGGTTGACGCGGCATTCCGGCATTTTCAGGGCGTGGAAATGGCGCCGCGCGAATCCTTGTGCCTGCCCCAAAGACATGGATGTTTGAGTGCGATTCCCGCATGCCCTATAAAGGATGCATTGAAAGCCCTTGTTCCAAAGGGGCCAAGCCGCTAGACAAACGGTGTTAAGAGCCGGGAGATCCGAATGAGCCTTTATCCAATCCTTCGCGCCGCCATGTTTGGGGTTGCTATATTGTCTTTGTCATCTTGTGGCAGCGGCTTTGGCAGATCTTTGGGCTTTGGCGACCCCGAGGCAAATCGCAGGATTGGCGCGCAAAGCGATGCGGCAGAGCGCGAGATGCGTTTGCAGCAGGACGGGCTGCAAACAGCGGCAGAGCGGAAAGAGGGCGGCACGCTGTGGGATCTGTTCACCAACGCGGATGATCCGAACACCACGGTCGAGGTAAACAAGTATATCTGGAACGCGACGCTGGATATTCTGAACTTCCTGCCGGTGCAGACAGTGGACCCGTTCACAGGCGTGCTGGTGACCGGCTATGGCGTGCCACCGGGCGGCGGGCGTGCGTATCGCGCCACAGCATACATCCAGGACCCGGCGCTTGACGCGCGGTCTTTGAAGCTGTCTTTGCAGACGCGTGGCGGGGGTGCGGTGAGCCGCGACACGCAGCGTGCCGTGGAAGACGCCATTCTGACACGCGCGCGCCAATTGCGGATTCGCGACAGCAAGCTGTGATTGCAGGGGCCCTCGGGTCGGGATTTCGTGTATTTTTGCAAGGGTGAAGCCCATGCGGTCTCTGGACCTTGCGGGGGTTGATGGGTTAACTGCGCGCAACCATTGAATTTGCGCGAAGAGGCCCGTTGCCATGCCATATACCCCGTCAGAGATCGAAGCCCGTTGGCAGGCCGCCTGGGACAAGGCGGGGGTGTTCACCGCCACGCGCGACGAATCCAAGCAGAAATACTATGTGCTGGAGATGTTTCCCTATCCATCGGGGCGCATCCATATGGGGCATGTGCGCAACTATACGATGGGTGACGTGGTGGCGCGGTATAAGGCGTCATGTGGCCATGCCGTCCTGCATCCGATGGGCTGGGATGCGTTCGGGATGCCGGCCGAGAACGCGGCGATGGAGCGGGGTGGGCATCCGAAGGATTGGACCTATAGCAACATCGCCGATATGCGCGGGCAGATGAAGCCCTTGGGTCTGTCGATCGACTGGAGCCGCGAGTTTGCGACCTGTGACCCGGAGTATTACGGGCAGCAGCAGGCGATGTTCATCGATATGATGGAAAAGGGTTTGGTGTATCGCAAGAATGCGGTGGTGAACTGGGACCCGGTCGATATGACCGTGCTGGCGAACGAGCAGGTGATCGACGGCAAGGGCTGGCGGTCGGGCGCTGTGGTGGAGCGGCGCGAGTTGACGCAATGGTTCTTCAAGATTTCCGATTATTCGGGCGAGTTGCTGGAGGCGCTGGACGGGCTGAAGGATTGGCCCGAGAAGGTGCGCTTGATGCAGGCGAACTGGATCGGGAAGTCGCGGGGATTGCAGTTTGCATTCTCGACCGTGGATGCGCCGGAGGGGTTTGACCGGCTGGAGGTTTATACGACGCGGCCGGATACGCTGCTGGGGGCATCTTTTGCTGCCATTAGTCCAGATCACCCGCTGGCCAAGCATCTGGAGCGGCATGACCCCGAGGTTGCCGCTTTCGTGGCAGAATGCCGTAAGATCGGGACATCCGAGGAGGCGCTGGAAAAGGCCGAGAAGCGCGGCTTTGATACTGGTGTGCGCGTGCGGCATCCGTTTGATACCGCGTGGGAGCTGCCGATCTATATCGCGAATTTCGTGTTGATGGAGTATGGCACCGGCGCAATTTTTGGCTGCCCCGCGCATGATCAGCGGGATTTCGATTTCGCAACCAAATACGGCTTGCCGATTCCGCCGGTGTTTGTGCCCGAGGATGCAGAAGAGGCGACGCTGACAGAGGCTTACGTTCCGCTGAAATCCGAAAAAGTGCGCTATATCCGCGGCTTTGCGGGCGATGAGGTGCTTACGGGTGCCGAAGCCGTCGATCTGGCGATTGCATTTTGCGAATCAAAGGGCGTTGGGCATGGCGTGACCAACTACCGGTTGCGCGATTGGGGCGTCAGCCGTCAACGCTATTGGGGCTGCCCGATCCCGGTGATCCATTGTGAGACTTGCGGCGTGGTGCCGGAAGCCAAAGAAAATCTGCCGGTTGAGCTGCCTTATGATGTGACCTTCGACATCCCCGGCAACCCGCTGGACCGGCATCCGACATGGCGCGATTGCACTTGCCCGAAGTGCAGCGCGGCTGCAAAGCGGGAAACCGACACGATGGACACGTTTGTGGACAGCTCGTGGTATTACGCGCGCTTTACCTCGCCACATGCCGAGACGCCTACCGATGCAGATGACGCTGCTTATTGGATGAATGTGGACCAGTATATCGGCGGGATTGAACACGCGATCCTGCACCTGCTCTATTCGCGCTTCTTTGCGCGGGCGATGCGGATGACCGGGCATTTGCCGCAGGGCTGCGAAGAGCCGTTCAAGGCCTTGTTCACCCAAGGCATGGTGACGCATGAGATTTACCAGACGCGGGATGACAAGGGCCGGCCGGTCTTTCACCTGCCCGAGGATGTTGAGGGCGGCATGCTGCGCGACGGCACACCGGTTGAGGTGATCCCGTCGGCCAAGATGTCCAAATCGAAGAAGAACGTGGTCGATCCGGTCAACATCATCAGTGCCTATGGTGCCGATACGGCGCGCTGGTTCGTGCTGAGCGACAGCCCGCCGGAGCGGGATGTGGAATGGACGGCATCCGGCGCGGAGGCCACGGCCAAGCA
>JBFHGI010000246.1:0-4528 GCA_041583175.1 Pseudorhodobacter sp.
AAATCCGCGAATTGCGCCCGCATCCGGCCCAAAAGCCAGCCGGTAAAGGCGCGACTGCGGCCTAACTGGTTCTCATAAATCCGGCTCTGGCTTTCATGCACCCCCATCGACACGCCCTGCCCCAATGGCGTCAGTGCATAATCGGCATCAATCCCTTGTTCATAGCAGGCGTGGCCAACCTCATGAATGGTTGAATACCAGCAGTTGAACGGGTCAGTTTCCACGACGCGCGTGGTGATCCGCGTATCGGTGCCCGACCCCATCGAGAAGGGGTGAACAGACAAATCCAGCCGCCCGCGATCCCAGTTATAGCCAAAGGCTGAAGCGAGTTCACGCGCCACCTTCATCTGGCCTTCCGTCTCAAACCGGCCTTCCAGAGGCTCGGGCTGATGTGCCGCCTCCAACACCGCGCCCCGCAGTTCCACCAGGCGTGGGCGCATGCCATCAAACATAGCGCCAAGGCTGGCGGCCGTTGCCCCCGGTTCGTAATCATCAATCAAGGCATCATAAAGGTCGCCGCCCTGCGCCAGACAGGCCGCTTCTTCGCGCCGCAACTCGATCACCCGTTGCAAACCGGGCAGGAAGCCCGCCACATCATTGCTAGCCCGTGCATCCGCCCAAACCCCTTGCGTGGCCGAGGTGACGCGCGCCAATTCTTCCGCCAGTTCTGCCGGGATCTTGGAGGCCCGTGTGAAGCTGCGGCGAATATGACGCAACTGCGCCGCACCCACTGCATCCGCCGCTTCGGCTTCGTCCAGCCACGCCTCGATCCGCGGATCGGTGCGCCGTGCATGCAATATGCCTTCCAGTGCCGCCCGCTCCTCGGATCGTTGCTCGGCCGCGCCGCGCGGCATCATGGTTTCCTGATCCCATTCCATCCGGCCGGCGATCTGCCCCAATGCCTCCGTCCGGCGCTGAAACGCCATCAACGCCCCAAACGCGTCTGCCCGAATATTCATGCCGTCCCTTTCCGGATCGATCCCTGACGAGGGTATTGGGTCAGGTGCCGCGCCCGCAAGATCAGCACCCACAAGATCACCGCACCAATTTGATGTGCAATCGCCGTATGAAGTTGCGCCGCCGTCAGAACCGCCGCAATCCCCAGAACCACCTGACCAAAGAGCATGGTCATCACCCAATCAAACGCTTGCCGCGTGCTGCGATGCGCCGATTTCCGCCCTTTGAGCCAGACAACAAGGCCAAAGGCAAACAGCGCATAGCCGGTCATGCGATGAACGAATTGTACCAGACCGGGGTTTTCAAAAAACGCATGCCAGACCGGCAAGCTGCCGCCAGCGCCATCCGGCACATAGAAGGCATCCGCAGGAAAGAACTGCCCGTTCATATCCGGCCACGTCGGAAAGCCGCGCCCCGCGTCAATGCCTGCGACCAAAGCCCCCAGCAGGATTTGCAGGAAAGCGAAATGAAGCAATCCTGTGGATAGCCCGAACAGTTTTCCCTCCCGCGCGCGGCGGGCTTGCAGCAGGTCAGCCTCACTTCGGCCCAATAGGAAAACATACCACGCGATAAAGCCAAGGATTATGAAAGCCAGCCCCAGATGCGTCGCCAAGCGGTAAGAGGCCACATCGACCCGCTCTCCCCCAAGCCCAGATGACACCATCCACCAGCCAATCGCGCCTTGCAAACCACCCAAAGCCCCAAGCAAGAACAAGCGCCCCGTCCAGCCAACCGGGATTCTCCGCGTCACCCAAAAGCCAAGAAACCCAACGCCCCAAACAAGCCCGATCACCCGTCCCAGCTGGCGGTGACCCCATTCCCACCAATAGATCAATTTGAACTCCGCAAGGCTCATGCCTTTGTTTTGCAACTGATACTCGGGAATCGCCTGATATTTCTCAAACTCCGCCGTCCAGGCCGCGGCATCCATCGGCGGTAAAGCGCCGGTCACAGGCCGCCATTCCGTGATGGACAGCCCACTATCGGTCAAACGGGTCAATCCACCGACCACAATCATCGCCATGACAAGGCCAAAAAGCAGTATCAACCACAGGCGGATTGCCCCACGCGCGCCGCCATTCTTGCGGGCGATCATACCACCCTGAGGGGTGACGGGCTTTGCTGCGTCCCCCACCTCCTCAAAAATACTACGTTTTCCGGCCATTAGCGCGACTCCGTTTTCATCGGGGCGAAGACTAGGACGCCCCCCCACCAGCTTCAAGGCCCCCCGCACAGATGACGCAGGGAAAAGGCTACGCACTGTACCCTTGCCCTTACTGGCTGTTGCGCCATTTCTGCAACGCCATAAAACGTGATCCCCACCCCTCTGTGCAATGCCGCGCCCCCCTTGTAAAAGCGCGCAATTCTTGGTTGTCAGTAAAGATCGGACAGAAAATGAAACATATCCTTCTTGCCGCTACCGCCATTGCAGTAGCCCCGCTTTGCGCAATCGCAGGTAGCCTTGATACTGCGCCAGATACTCAGGTCGCCTATCCGATGCCTGTGGCAAAAAGCCCGGCCCTGATCTTCAAGCTGCGCGGCGGTGTAGCGGCGTCCCCCGAATATTTCGGCGCGAAAGACCTCAAGGGCGGCCCCGACTTTGGCTTCAGCCTTGAATATCTGCGCCTGCCCGGAGGTCGCTCCATCGGCTCCGCAGATCCTAATGCGCAAAACTACGGTTTCGCCCCGCGCGGCTCTTTCCGTTATATCGCCAAGCGCGAAGCAGCGGATCACCCCGAACTCGCTGGTCTACCGGATGTAAAGGCTTCGGTCGAGATCGGCCTGGGCCTCGGCTATACCCAGCGCAATTTCGAAGCTTTTGCAGATGTCCGCTACGGCGCAATCGGCCACCACGCCTGGGTCGGTGAAATCGGTGCCAATGCTGTGATGCACCCGACCGATAAACTGACCCTGCGCGTTGGCCCTCGTGTCTTCTTTGGAGATAGCGACTATGCCAATACCTACTTCGGCGTTGGCACAGCGACCTCGACACTCGCCGCCTATACCGCCAAAGGTGGAGCCCTGACTGCAGGCGTCGAACTGGGCGCGACCTATGCCATTGATGACAACTGGGGTATCGATGGCGCGCTGCGTTGGGACAAATACTTGGGCGATGCGAAAGACTCGCCGATTGTCCAGCAAGGCAAGGACAACAATGTCAGCCTGCGTATCGGCGTCACCCGCCGCTTCACCATCGGCGGCTGATCCAGGTTCAGAACATCGAAAAAGGGGCCCGAAACGGCCCCTTTTTTTGATGCCTTACCAGCTTCATCTGGGCGAAAATATCCTCGCCGAAGGCAAGATTTTTCGACGAAAAATCTAGCTGTTCCAACGCCGCGCGATCTGACGCAACATGCCGTGGAACGTCGCCACCTCGGCCTTGGTCAAGCCCAGCCGCGCCCACATGTTGCGCAAGCTCTGCTTCATCCCCGGCACTTTCTCCGGCGGGTAAAAGAACCCGGCATCCGTCAGCTTTTCTTCGAAATGGTCGCCCAGTTTTTCCACCTCAACCCGGCTCGCGAAATCTGTGCGATTGAACCCCATGACAACAGGCGCCGCCGCTTCTGACTGACGCCGCCATTCATAGCCTGTCAGCAACACGCATTGCGCAAGGTTGAGGCTGGGAAACTCCGGGTTCACTGGCACGGTGATGATGGCATTGGCGAGCACAACATCGTCGTTTTCCAACCCCGCGCGCTCCGGCCCGAACATCACGCCCACCTTCTTGCCCGCCGCAACCAAGGCCCGCGCCTCGGCCATCGCGGCTTCGGGGGTAAACACAGGCTTGGTCAGTTCGCGCCCCCGCGCGGTTGTCGCAAAAACATAATCGCAATCACCAATCGCCGCCTGCACATCAGCATAAGGCCCTGCCGTTTCCAGCAATCGCCCCGCGCCCGAGGCCATGGCAACCGCCTTCGGACTGGGCCAACCATCGCGCGGATCGACCACGCGCAAACGCTCCAACCCGAAATTCAGCATCGCGCGCGCTGCCGCCCCGATGTTTTCGCCCATCTGGGGGCGGACCAGCACGAATACCGGCGGAACCTGATCGGCGGCAGGGATTTCAGCGTCACTCATTCTATCTGTCCTGCTTGCGGGAGTTTTGGGGCCTGATACGCTCCCCCCCATCGGTTGACAAGCAAAGGCGCGTGAAAAGGTCCTTTTGCGCAGACAGCGCCAAACCCTGCCGTGGGGGAATCGTAATTTCGCTACCTCCCAAGTAGCCAAGCCTGAAAATCTGCGGTAAAGCGCCTCAACGCAATTGGAGTACCCCGCATGTCTGACGCAGAGCGCCCGCAAATCTACCTCATCACGCCTCCGGCTTTTGAGATTGCCCCTTTCGCAGAGACGCTGAAATCCGTGCTCGACACGCATGACATCGCTTGCCTGCGTCTGAGCCTAGCCGCGCGCGACGAGGACCAATTATCGCGTGCCGCCGATGCCCTGCGCGAAGTGGCCCACGCCCGCGATGTCGCTATCGTGGTGGAAAACCATGTACTTTTGGCCGATCGGATTGGCCTTGATGGCGTCCATCTAACCGACACGCGCAAGAATATCCGTAAATTGCGCA
>JBFHGI010000247.1:0-4524 GCA_041583175.1 Pseudorhodobacter sp.
TGCGACATGGCGGCTTTGCGATCAGCGACAGCGAGGCGATTGCAGAATATCTGGAAGAGGTCTTCCCCACCCCGCCAATGCTGCCGCGAACGCCCGAGGCCCGCGCAAAAGCGCGCGAGCGCGGGCGGTTTCATGACACGCGGCTTGAACCTGCGGTGCGCGCCTTGTTCCCGCTGGTCGCCCGCCCCGATGCGGTGGCAGCCGAGGCTGCTGCGCAAGCCATTGGCAGAGGATTGGCGCAACTGGCGGCTCTGCTGGCCCATCCCCTGCCCTTCGGTCTGGGGGATTGCGGCTATGCGCCGACCTTCCTGTGGATTGATCTCTTGGCCGCCGAGTTGGGCCTTGCACCGCTCTGGCCGCAAGCGGTGCTGCACTGGCGCCTGGCGCTGGAGGCGCGACCTGCCGTGGCAGCGGAAATGCACGCATATCGACCGCATGCCGACGTATGGATGGCCGAGAAACGCGCCTTGCGGGCAGCGGCAGCGCAGGGGGCAGGCCAAGCGGGGGGCTGACTGCCCCCCTTTGCCTTACGGCAAATTCACCCCGTGGATATTTGGGCCGAAAAGAAAGCCGGGGCTGGGGTTTTGGACTTCGGTCAGGGCGTGAGGAAGGGTTTGGCCTGCATTGAGGCGGGAATATCCGCCTCCAGACGCGACAGGATTGTCGGGGCCAGCGCCAGTTGATCCAGCACGACCTCCCGGCTGGGGCCTTTGGCGGGGCCGAAGTAATAGAGGGCGAAATCCTGCTGGTCATCGCCTGCGCCGCCGTGGTGGCCGTGCAGGGATTGGCCGTGGTCGGCGGTCACGATCACCTCATAACCCGCCTTGCGCCAGCGGTCGATCCATGGGGCGAGCGTGGCATCCAGCGCGTAGACTGCGTGGTCCATTTCGCGGCAATCATGGCCGAAGCGATGGCCCATACTGTCGAGCGTACAGGTGTGGAGCATGCCATAGTGCAGGCCGAAGCGTTCGGTGAGCATGGTCAGCGTCGCGAACAGGTCATTATCGGCGGGGGTGGCCTGATTGATCAGGTTATAGCCATACATCGAATGGAAGCGGCCGTGGTTGATGGTTTGGCTGGTCGGTTCGTCATATTCCAGATCACGCACCGGATCGAAGGGCGCGCGATTGAAAAATTCGGACCAGAAGGAATGGGCGACGGCGCCGGTGATGCCGCCTGCCGCGCGGGTCTGGCTGAAGATATCCGGCTGGGTGAGGCGTTTGACTGCTTCATTGCCCCAAGTGCCATGCACCTGCGGCGGGGTGCCGGTGTGGATGGTGGCATAGCAGGAGGCAGAGGTAGAGGGCAGCGTGGCGCGCATTTTCCAGACCTGCGCCGCGCCCGTTGCGACCCAGCCTTCGAGATTGCCAAAAAGGCGGCGCCAGTTGGCGTAAGGGACGCCGTCAAGGATGATGAGCAGGAGTTTGTTCATGTCAGCCGCCGGTTTTCTGGCCGGAGCGGATGCCTCCGGCAACGCGTTTTGCGCAGTCAGTGCGCGTTGGGATATTCTGGACCAGATGAGAGGGCGGGGTCAGTTCCCCGCCGCCTCCATCTTGCGGTGGGCGATGGTTTTTTCCAGCCAGCCCAGTTCCATTTCCGGCACCGAGGAGAGCAGCAAATCGGTGTAATCATCAAAGGGCGGCGACAGAACCTCGGTCTTGCTGCCGTAGCGCACCACGCGACCCTGATACATCACCGCGATACTGTCGGCGATGGCGCGCACCGTTGCGATGTCATGGGTGATGAACAGATAGGCCACGTTTTCGATCTTTTGCAGGTTGAGCAAAAGCTTGAGGATGCCATCCGCGACCAGCGGGTCAAGCGCCGAGGTCACCTCATCACAGATGATCATCTTGGGCTTGGCGGCCAGCGCGCGGGCGATACAGACGCGCTGTTTTTGCCCGCCCGAAAGCTCGGCAGGGTAGCGGTCGATAAAGCCCTGCCCCATCTCGATCTCGTCCAGCAATTCCTGGATGCGCTTTTTCTTTTCCGCGCCGCGCAGGCCGAAATAGAATTCCAGCGGGCGGCCGATGATGGTGCCGACGGTCTGGCGCGGGTTCATCGCCACATCGGCCATCTGATAGATCATCTGCACCTCGCGCAGATCATCGCGGGTGCGGTTTTCGAAATCGGGGGCAAGGGTGCGGCCATTGAAGGCAATCTCGCCTTTGCTGGGTGGCAAAAGACCGGTGATCACACGCGCAAGCGTCGATTTGCCCGAGCCGGATTCGCCCACGATGGCAAGGGTTTGCGCCTCTGGCAGGTCCACCGTCACGTCTTTGAGCACGTCGAACTTGGTGCCACGATAGCGCGCGGTAATGCCCTTGACGGAAAGCACCGGCGCGCCGCCTGTCTTTTCCTTGTGGTTGATCGAGCGGACAGAGACCAAAGCCTGCGTATAGTCCTCGGTCGGGGAATTGATGATGTGGTCGGTGGTGCCGTATTCGACCATATTGCCGCCACGCAAGACGAGGATATGGTCGGCCACCTGCGCCACCACAGCCAGATCATGCGTGATATAAAGCGCGGCCACGCCGGTATCGACAATCGCTTCCTTGATCGCGGCCAGAACCTCGATCTGCGTGGTCACGTCCAGCGCGGTGGTCGGTTCGTCAAAGATCACCAGATCGGGCTTGGGGCATAGCGCCATCGCCGTCATCACCCGCTGCAACTGCCCGCCCGAAACCTGATGCGGGTAGCGGTCGCCGATGGTTTCCGGCTTTGGCAGGCCCAACCGCGCGAACAGAGACACCGCCCGTTCTTCGGCCTCGGCGCGGCTCATCAGACCGTGGTGGAGCGTGGTTTCGATCACCTGCTCCATCAGCTTTTTTGCCGGATTGAAAGCGGCGGCCGCGGATTGGGCCACATAGGTCACCTCGCGCCCACGCAGGGCGCGCAGGCCCGAAGGCCCCGCTTGCAGCACATCGCGACCGTTGACGAAAACCTCGCCCCCCGTGATGCGCACACCGCCACGACCATAGGCCATGGACGACAGGCCGATGGTGGATTTGCCCGCGCCGGATTCCCCGATCAACCCCAGCACTTTGCCCTTTTCCACCGTAAAGGACACGCCTTCGACGATGGTGATATCGCGCGGCGGCTCTCCCGGCGGGTAGGCGGTGGCCTCGATCTTCAGGCCTTTGACCTCTAGCAAAGCGTCGCTCATCCGCGGCCCCCTTTCAGGCTGGTGGTACGGTTCAGCACCCAATCGGCAACCAGATTGACCGAGATCGCAAGCGAGGCGATAGCAAAGGCCGGTATCAGCCCCGCCATGATGCCATAGGCGATGCCGTCCTTGTTTTCCTTCACGATACCGCCCCAATCGGCCATGGGCGGTTGCACACCAAGGCCAAGGAAAGACAGGGTCGAAATAAACAGAACCGCAAAGATAAAGCGCAGCCCCATTTCCGCGATCAGCGGCGACAGCGCGTTGGGCAGGATTTCACGGAAGATGATCCACATCTGCTTTTCGCCCCGCAGGCGCGCGGCCTCTACATAGTCCATCACGTTGATGTCCACGGCCACCGCACGGCTGAGGCGGAACACCCGCGTGCTGTCCAGTATCCCCATCACAAGGATCAGAACGGGCAGCGTCACAGGCATCACCGACAGGACCACCAGCGCCGAGATCAGCGAAGGGATCGACATCATCAAATCGACCATCCGGCTGAGAAACTGGTCCACCCAGCCGCCTTTGACTGCGGCAAAGAAGCCTAGAACCGAGCCCAGCGTGAAAGACAGCAGCGTGGCGGCGGTGGCGACGAAAATCGTCGTCTGCCCGCCATAGATCATCCGCGACAGCAAATCCCGCCCGATGGTATCGGTGCCCAGCCAATGTGCGGCCGAGGCCGGCTCCCAGCTATCACCGACCACTTCGGCCATGCCGTAGGGTGCGATGAAATCGGCAAAGATTGCCACGAAGAAATAGAGCCCTGTAAAGAACAAGCCGATCAGGGCCGCGAGTGGAATGCGCATAACCGCCCCCTTATTTCGGATGCCGCAGGCGCGGGTTTGCCAGAATGGAAACCACATCTGCCACAAGGTTCAGGCCGATATAGACCGCTGCGAACACCAGGCCACAAGCCTGCACCACCGGCACGTCGCGCTTGCTCACATGGTCCACCAGATATTGCCCCATGCCGGGATAGACAAAGACCACCTCAACCACGACCACGCCGACCACCAGATAGGCAAGGTTCAGCATGACGACGTTGACCACGGGGGCAATGGCATTGGGCAGGGCATGGCGGGCGATGATGGTGAATTTGCGCAGGCCTTTCAGTTCGGCCGTTTCCACATAGGGCGATTGCATGACGTTCAGGATAGCCGCGCGCGTCATCCGCATCATATGGCCCAGAACCACCAGCACCAGCACGATCACCGGCAGGGCAATGGTGTAAAGCTTGTCCCAGAACGGCATCCCGTCATAGACGGTCGCAAGCGAGGGCAGCACGCGGAACTGCACCGACAGAAAGAAAATCGCGATATAGCCGAGCAGGAATTCCGGCACCGACACCGTCGCCA
>JBFHGI010000248.1:0-4491 GCA_041583175.1 Pseudorhodobacter sp.
TCTGAAACCACGCTGAAAGACACCATGCTGATGCTGATCGAGGCGCAAAACGCCAAAGGCGGCCTGCTGGGCAAAAAGCTTGAAGCTGTTGTGGTTGACCCGGCCTCCGACTGGCCACTGTTTGCGGAAAAAGCTCGCGAATTGCTGACCGTGTCCAATGTAGACGTGATGTTCGGCTGCTGGACATCCGTGTCGCGCAAATCCGTGCTGCCGGTGATCGAGGAGTTGAACGGGCTGCTGTTCTATCCGGTACAGTATGAAGGCGAAGAGTCGTCGAAAAACGTGTTCTACACCGGGGCCGCGCCGAACCAGCAGGCGATTCCGGCGGTGGATTACTATCTGGAAGAGCTGGGGATCGAGAAATTTGCCCTGCTCGGCACCGATTACGTGTACCCGCGCACGACCAACAACATTCTGGAATCCTACCTGATTTCCAAGGGAATCCCGAAAGAGGATATCTTTGTGAACTACACCCCGTTCGGCCATTCCGACTGGTCGAAAATCGTGGGCGATGTGGTGGCCTTGGGCGCGGATGGCAAGAAGGTGGGCGTGATTTCCACCATCAACGGCGACGCCAATATCGGCTTCTACAAGGAACTGGCTGCGGCAGGTGTTACCGCTGAAAAGCTGCCCGTCGTTGCCTTCTCGGTCGGCGAGGAAGAGCTTTCGGGTCTGGATACGTCCAACCTCGTTGGCCACCTTGCGGCGTGGAACTACTTCATGTCCGCCGAAACGCCGGAGAATGCAGAGTTCATCGCGGCGTGGAAAGCCTTTATCAAGGACGATGCGCGGGTCACCAATGACCCGATGGAAGCACATTACATTGGCTTCAATATGTGGGTGAATGCGGTGACACAGGCTGGCACCACGGATGTGGATGCCGTGTCTGCCGCGATGATCGGGCAGAAATTCCCGAACCTGACGGGGGGCATGTCGGAAATGCTGCCAAACCACCACCTGACCAAACCGGTCTTGATCGGCGAGATCCGCGCCGATGGCCAGTTTGACATCATCAGCCAGACCGACCCGGTTCCGGGTGACGCCTGGACCGATTTCCTGCCGGAATCGGCGGTGCTGGAAGCCGATTGGTCGGGGCTGGAATGTGGCATGTACAACACCGAAACCAAAACCTGCGTTCAGTTGACCTCGAACTACTGATCCCTTGGTGGGGAGGGGCCGCGGTGCCCCTCCCCCTCGCTTATCATCTGGAACATCTTATGCGCATGACCCTTCGTCTTATGGCGGTTCTGTTTTGCTGGCTTTGGGCAGGTCTCGCTCAGGCCCAGATTGCTCAGGACATCCTGCAATCCAACAGCGCCTTGGTTGAAAAGGCATCGCGCACGACCATCGGGCCGGTGATTGACGCGTTGGCGGCCAGCGGCGATCCGGCGGCGGCTGTGATCCTTGGGGCATGGGCCGAAAAAGGTCTGGGCCTGCGCAAAGCCGATGGCCGGTTTGTGCTGATCACCCCGAATACCGAAGGCTACGCCCTGCGCGATCTGCAAGGCAATGATCTGGGCAGCGCGCCAAAGGCCGAGATTACCGAGCTGCGCCCCAATGCGGGCGTGCGCGGGTTGATTGCAACGGCTTTGGTGCAGTTCAACCTGTCAGACCCGGACCGCGCGAAACGTGCCGCAGCACTCGACTCCATCGCGACCGACCCGAATGAAGCCGGGCTAGCCCCTTTGCGCGCATCTATCGCGAGTGAAAACGACGCAGCCCTTCTGGCGCAAAAGCAACGGCTGGAACGGCTTTTGACCCTGCGGTTTGATGCCGATAGCGCGGCACGTGTCGCGGCCATCGAAAGCTTCGGTGCGGATCTTGGCCTTGATCTGCGTGGGGCGTTGAACCCGTTGCTGGCAACGCGCCGAGTGGCCCTTGCCGCAGGCGAGGCGGTGCAAGGGAATGTCGCGCAAACCCTGATGCCCGGCAAAACCATCCCGGAAGCTGAAGCCTACGCCCTGCTGCAAGACGCAGGGCTTGCCCCCGCCCGCCTGACGCTGGAGGCCCAGCGCGCGGCCTTGCTGGCCAATGTGGAAAACGGCGCCGTCGGCGGCGTTCCGGTGGCCGAGCTTGACACCCAAGCCGCCCGCGACCGCGCCTATACCGCGCTTGAAACGGCCGGAAAGGTGCCAGTTGCGACAACCGAGGATGAGGTGGCAACCGCCCTCGCCCAGCACCAGTTCTTTGACGTCTATCTGGAATCGGACCCTCGCGTCACCACTGCCGCGAAAGCAGCGCTTACCTCTATTTCCCAACATGTCGGATTGATGCAAACCGCCGATTTGGCACTCGACGGGCTGTCGCTTGCCTCGATCTATTTTCTGGCCGCGATTGGGCTTGCGATCACCTTTGGCGTGATGGGGGTCATCAACATGGCGCATGGGGAATTCATTACCATCGGCGCCTATACGGGTTTTGTGGTGCAGCAATGGGTGCCGAATTACACCGCCTCTATCATCATCGCGCTGCCGCTTGCCTTTGGCGTGACCTTTGCTATCGGCGTCGCGATGGAGCGGCTGGTGATCCGGCATCTGTACAAACGCCCGCTGGAAACCTTGCTTGCGACCTTCGGGATTTCCATTGCGTTGCAGCAGATCCTGAAGAATGTCTTTGGCACGCAGGCCCGCCCGCTGACGTCCCCCGCCTGGCTGGACGGGGCTTGGGTGCTGAATGATGTGGTCTCGATCAGCTATATCCGCATCGCGATTTTCGTGTTGGCGCTGCTGTTCCTTGGCTTTTTCCTGTGGCTGATGAAGCGCACAAGGCTGGGGCTGGAGGTCCGCGCCGTCACGCAGAACCCGACAATGGCGGCCAGCATGGGCATCAACCCCGACCGTATCAACATGCTGACCTTTGGCATCGGTTCCGGCATCGCAGGGATTGCGGGCGTGGCAATCGGCCTTTTTGCCAAGGTCACATCCGAATTGGGCACCGACTACATCGTGCAAAGCTTCATGACCGTGGTTGTTGGCGGGGTGGGCAATATCTGGGGGGCGCTGGCGGGGGCGACCATGATCGGCGGGCTGCAAAAGGCGATCGAGTGGTTCAACCCTTCCAACACGCTGGCCGCCCAGACCTATATGATCCTGTTCATCATCCTCTTCATCCAGTTCCGCCCTCGGGGCATCATCGCCCTCAAGGGCCGCGCGGCAGGAGATTGATATGACCAGCACCCGCCACTCCCCCTCGCTCCTTCCCTTCATCGCCACGCTTCTGGCGTTCACGCTGATCATGACCGTGCTGTCCGAAGGCTACGGGACGGGGCATCTTTCCACCTCTTTCATCAAGACCCTGGGCAAGACGCTGTGCCTGTGCCTTGCCGCGCTCGCCATGGATCTGATCTGGGGCTATGCGGGCATCCTGAGCCTTGGCCACATGGCTTTTTTTGCCATCGGCGGCTATATGATCGGCATGTGGCTGATGTTTGCCCGCACCCGTGAAATCGTTGAATCCGCTCTGTCGGGGGGCGGGCTACCCGCTACGCCGCAAGAGCTCGAACAGGGCATTGCAAGCCAGATTTTCGGTGTCGTCGGCGGCTCTGACCTGCCGTTCATCTGGGGATTTGCCCATAGTTTTCCGCTGCAAATGGCGCTGGTTGTGCTGGTGCCGGGACTGCTGGCGCTGGTGTTCGGCTGGCTGGCCTTTCGCGCACGCGTTACGGGGGTATACCTGTCGATCCTGACGCAGGCGATGACGCTGGCGCTGGCGCTGTACCTGTTCCAGAACGACAGCGGTCTGCGCGGCAACAACGGGTTGTCCGGGTTGCAGAACCTGCCGGGGCTGGACCTTGTGCCGCAATCCACCGTCTCGCTGTGGTTCTTCTGGGCCTCGGCGGCGGCGCTGGCGCTGGCCTATTTCCTGATGACATGGATTGTTTCGGGCAAGTTCGGCTCTGTCATCCGCGCCATCCGCGATGATGAGGCGCGGGTGCGGTTTCTGGGCTATTCGGTTGAGGGGTACAAGCTGTTCGTCTTCACCCTGACGGCGGTTATAATCGCACTTGCCGGCGCTTTGTATTACCCGCAAGCAGGCATTATCAACCCTGCCGAGCTGGCCCCCACAGCCTCCATCTACCTTGCGGTTTGGGTGGCGATTGGCGGGCGCGGTCGGCTTTATGGCGCGGTGATCGGCGCGGCTGTTGTCTCGCTTTTGTCCAGTTGGTTCACAGGCGGGCGCGCACCGTCGATCCCTTTGGGCTTTGGCACATTGGATTGGGTGGATTGGTGGCAGGTGTTGCTGGGCCTGACCTTCGTGCTGGTCACGCTGTTTGCACCGAAGGGACTTGGCGGGCTGTTTGACATGCTTGCCGGATTGCGCAGCCCCAACCGCCGCGGCGCGCCACTCGGCCCCGATCAAGGCGCCTTGCAGGAACGGGAGGCGTTGAAATGAGCGCGCTGCTGGAAGTGTCTGGCGTCACCGTCAGCTTTGACGGGTTCCGCGCCATCAACAACCTGACCTTCACCATCGGTGCGGCGGAATTGCGCGCCA
>JBFHGI010000249.1:0-4484 GCA_041583175.1 Pseudorhodobacter sp.
AGGATCATCCGCTCCATCCGCATCAGGGCCTCGGCGCTCATCTTGCCAATGGTCCAGGCCGCTTTGGGGGCGAGGCGGGCTTCGAACCCTGCGCTCAACCGCTCCAGATGCGGGCGGAGCGTGGCTTGCGGCATCGGCTCCAGAACGCCACGCAGATGCACCGCGATATAATTCCACGTCGGCACCTGATCGGCTGCGTCATACCAATCCGGCGAGATATAGCTGTCCGGGCCCGAAACCGCCAGAAGTGCCCGCGCGGGCAGGTCGCTGCGCGCAATCGGGTTAGAGCGGGCCAGATGCAAGAAGGCCTCTCCGGTTTGCAACTCAAACGGGATATGCGCGGCCAGCGGCCCGTCGGAACCGTTCACCGACAGGATGCCAAACCCACGCGCCCGCGCGGCTTCCAAAGCATCGGCCTCGGCCTGATTGCGGAAAACGGGATTCGGGTGCATGAAATCCTCCTGCGGCTTGCGCGATGCTGGGCAATCGCCCAGAAAGGTACAACCCTTCGAGAGGATGTTTATTGTGACCGATACAACTGCCCTGAAGCTGCCCGCCGTGGACCCGCTGGATGATGATATTGCAGCGTATTTCGCGAAATGCACGGAAAAGCTGGGGCTGATCCCGAATGTTTTGCAGGCCTATAGCTTTGATCAAGCCAAGCTGCGCGCCTTCATGGAAATGTATAACGACCTCATGCTCGCCCCCTCCGGCCTGTCAAAGATGGAGCGGGAAATGATCGCCGTGGCCGTTTCTGCCGAGAACCGCTGTGTCTATTGCCTGACGGCGCATGGCGCGGCCCTGCGGCAACTGTCCGGCGACCCGGGCTTGGCAGAAGTTGTGGCGCAGAACTGGCGCGCGGCCCCGCTGGATGCGCGGCAAAAGGCAATGCTGGGCTTTGCGGTCAAACTGACCAACCATCCGAAAGACATGGAAGAAGCAGACCGCCAATCACTGCGCATGGCGGGATTTTCAGACCGCGATATCTGGGATATTTCCGCGGTGACATCGTTTTACAACATGTCAAACCGTCTGGCGGCGGCCACCGAAATGCAGCCGAACCCCGAATATCACGGCATGGCGCGCTAAGCTGGCCGCAGGGCGGGTTGAGACCCACCCTCCCCCAGGATCACGCAGGCAAGTACAAGGAATGTGCGCGGCGGAAGGACAGCAGCTTCTTCTGGCTTTCATCCCACAGGTGCAGGCGCGCGCAGGAAATGCTTTCCCGTATCGTCATGCGCTGGCTTTCCGCCAGAATGGGATGATCCTTGATGACTTCCGTCAACCGGTAGAACGGAATGCGGCTGTAAAGGTGGTGCACATGATGGATGCCGATATTGGCCGACAACCATTGCAACGGCTTGGGCAGCACATAATGCGATGAGCCTTCCAGCGCCGCTTCGTGCAACTGCCACTCCTCCGCCTTGCGCCAATGCGTATCCTCAAACTGGTGCTGGACGTAGAACAGCCAGACCCCGGTCGAGGCGGCAACAATCCAGGTTGGCAAAATCACCAAAAGCAACGGTGCCCAGCCCCCGAAATAGACCAGCGCCGCAACGCCTCCGATCAGGGCTGCATTGGTGCCCATCGCCGAAATCCAGAACGACGCGCCGGATTTCATCAGCCCGTAAGGAATACGGTTCTGCACCAGAAAAATATATGCCGGACCAACAACAAACAGCACCACAGGGCTGCGATAGATCCGGTACATCAAACGCCCGAAGCGCGACCGTGCCAGATACTCCTCCACCGTCAGTGTCGTCACATCCCCGATCCCGCGCAGATCGAGATTGCCCGACGCCGAATGATGGATCGCATGCTGGCGCCGCCAGACGTGATAGGGCGTCAACGTCAGAACCCCGAGGCAACGCCCGACCCAATCGCTCACCTGCCGGTTGGCAAAAAACGAGGCATGACCACAGTCGTGCTGGATACAGAACAACCGCACCAGAAACAGCCCGTTGACGGCCCCCAAAACAAAAGCGGCAAGCCAGCTATATTGCAAAACCCAGATCGCCGCGGCCCAGATCGACAGGAAAGGAACCATGGTCACCAACAGCTCGAACGTGCTGCGCTTGGGGTCCGGATCACGGTATTTGGCAAGCACTTGCAGCCATTCGCGCGCTGAACGCTGTTGCTCAGGCTCGGGCGCGAGCGTGACATCACGCAGGTTCTGGATGTTCATTAAGCTGGGTCTTCCCTGTAGTGACGGCCGGTTGTGACAAGGGTAACGGGGCCATGGTTACCCTATTTGAGATTATCGATAAGTTAATCCGCTGCGTCTTGCAATCCAATGCAGGCGGAAGATGCCTTTGTGTCGCAGGACGTTGCGCTTGCCACACAGCGGAGTCCGACCCAACGCACCGATTATCTTGCACAAAAGCCGCCACGGTTTCCCAGCGGCGGCTTCTTTGATTTGCCACATGCGAACATGCGAAAGCTGGCTGGCTTAGCCTTGACGCGCTTTGTAGCGCTTCTGCGTCTTGTTGATCACATAGACGCGGCCCTTGCGGCGCACGACCTGGCAGTCGCGGTGACGCAACTTCAGCGAGCGGAGCGAGTTCTTGACCTTCATGGGTCTTCTCCTTATCGCGGCGCGCGTGCGCCGATTAAAACTTGGTGCCCTCACCTACAGCGAGGACGGTGAACCTGCAACCCAAAAGGTGGCAAGATGGTGGGCGGTACTGGGATCGAACCAGTGGCCACTACGATGTCAACGTAGTGCTCTACCGCTGAGCTAACCGCCCACTTGCCGCAACGGTTTCGCCATGCCTTGCCCTTGGACCCAAGTTACCAAAGAAAAGGACGCGGGCGAAACCGCGTCGGTTGGCAGGGCTATAAAAGGAGTCGCGCCCGTGTTCAAGAGGTTTTGTTTTCAACACCTTTGATTGAGGTTTTGGCAATTCGAAAATGCAGGCTATACCTTTACCCAAGCAGGAGGCCCCGATTTGCACGACACGTTCGATCTTTTCCGACCAGATGCGCAAACCGCGCCTTTCGTCTTTTCCTCCCCCCATAGCGGGCGTGACTATCAACAGACGTTTCGAACCCAAAGCCGGTTGGACGATATTACGCTGCGTTCCTCGGAAGATGCCTATGTAGATATGCTTTTCGCCGACGCTCCGGCCTTCGGCGCCCCGCTGCTGACCGCCCGCGCCCCGCGCGCGTTTCTGGACCTGAACCGCGCCGCGGATGAGCTGGACCCCGCACTGATCGAAGGCGTGCCACGCATGCCGCATAACCCGCGCATCAATTCCGGCTTGGGTGTGGTGCCGCGCGTGGTCTCCGGCGGGCGGCATATCTATGGCGGGCGGCTGGAGCGCGCCGAGGCGCTGGCCCGGATCACGGATTTCTGGCACCCGTTCCACCAGCAATTGCGCCACCTGATGTTTGAAACGACAGAGCGATTCGGCAAGGCCGTGCTGATCGACTGCCACTCGATGCCGCATGAAGCGATCGAGGCCCACGCCCGTCCGGGCGTTCCCCGCCCGGAAATCGTGCTGGGCGACCGTTTCGGGGCCTCGGCCAGCAGCGATGTCGTCGCCCGAATTGAAGCCGCGTTTGCGGGTGCCGGTCTGAGGGTTGCGCGCAACAGCCCCTTTGCCGGGGCCTATATCACGCAAGCCTATGGTCGTCCGTCCCGTGGCCAGCATGTCGTGCAGATCGAAATTGACCGGGCGCTGTATCTGGATGAGGCGCGCGTGACGCCCCGCCCCGATTTCGCGGCCTTCCAATCGCTTGTTTCCGGTGTGATCGCCGAGATTACGGGCCATGCACAAAACCTGCCACTGGCGGCGGAGTAGCACCCGCCCCTAGTCCCTGCCCGTCGGGTCATCCGGCCCTTGGTTGACCAACGACACCAGCACCCCCTCAATCGCCTTTTCATAGGCTTGCGCCGCGCCCGAGGCCCCGATCGCCAAGGCGGCACGGTCGAACATGGCAGAGACCAGATCCGCGTAGATGGCGATTGTTTCAGGGGGAACAGTATCGCCAAACGCCGCTTCAAGCCCCCGCCGCAACTCCAACCCGCCGGTTTCCAGATCAATCCGGCGCATGGCTTCAAGGCCAAGCACCGCCGGCCCCTCCACCAGTAGAAGCCGCAATCGCCCCGCCTGCTGCATCGCGCGGAAATAGGCCTTCGCCCCTTGCAACAAGGCCTGAACTGGGGTTTCCGCCTCGACAGTGTTTTCCTCGATCTCCCGCGCGACCTCTGCCGCTTCGGCCTCCACCACCGCTTGAAACACGGCCAATTTGTCCTTGTAGTGGTGGTAAAGCGCGCCGCGCGTCAGTCCGGCCCGTTCCGCCAGTTCCGGCGTTCCCGTCCCGCCAAATCCCTTCTCGCAAAACAGCACGCGTGCTGCCGCGATCAGCGCCTCGCGGGTTTCCTGACTCCGGTCACTATTGGAACGTCTTGCTTGCATACATACAGCCTGCATGTTAATTCTGAATCTACAAACAGTCTGTATGTTTCTTCGAAAGGATGC
>JBFHGI010000250.1:0-4448 GCA_041583175.1 Pseudorhodobacter sp.
ATCTTCACCGGTCTGACGGCTGCCCATATGAAAGAGCTGGAGGCGCGGCGTGCGCTTTGGGCCAGCTATGGGCTGCACAATCAGGACATGCTGGATAAAGAACAGTTGCGCGCGCATGTCGGGTCAGATGTCTATGCCGGCGGGATGATAGACCATACGGGCGGCCATATGCACCCGCTGAACCTGTGTCTGGGGGAGGCTGCTGCCTTTGAAAAGCTGGGTGGCGTGATTTACGAGCAGTCGCCCGTGGTCGATTGTGATACCGAGGCCGCGCGGCCCGTGGTCAAAACCGCAAGCGGCACAATGACATGCGGCACCCTGGTGCTGTGCGGCAACGCCTATCTGGGCCATGTGGTGCCAGCGTTGACGACGCGGGTCATGCCGGTTTCCACCCAGATGATGGCGACCGCACCCTTGGGCGAGGAACGCGCCAAAGCCCTGCTGCCGACCGATAAATGCGTCGAGGATGTGCGCTATATCCTCGATTATTTCCGGCTGACGGCGGATAAGCGGCTGATCTTTGGCGGTGGCACCGTATACGGCGGCACCGACCCCGCGGATGTAGAGGCAAAGCTGCGCCCCGCAATGGAGAAGGTCTACCCCAGCCTGAAAGGCGTGAAGGTGGATTACGCGTGGAGCGGAAACTTTGCGTTGTCCTTCAGCCGTGTGCCGCAGATGGGGCGGCTTGGGGCCAATACTTATTTCGCGCATGGCTATTCCGGCCACGGGGTTACCGGCTCTCATACCTTTGGCAAAATCCTTGCGCAGGCGATTGACGGCGATAAGGCGCGGTTTGATGTTTTCGCGAAAGTGCCGTGGTACCCGTTCCCCGGCGGGCGACTGCTGCGCGTGCCCTATTCGATGGTCGGCTCGTGGTATTACGCCTTGCGCGATCGCTTGGGCGTTTAACCAAGACGGGCCATTTTAGCCGAAGCCTGTTTTTTGAGCGTAGTGATAGCTTAATGGGCGCCCGCGCGTTCAGTGTGATGCAGGTGCAGCAATAGCCGCTGATAGTCCCTGTCAGGGGCGAGGTTGCGCGGGTAGGCAGAGGTATGCCGACCCCTTTGCGCATCCTTGTTCTTGAAGCGGATCAAAGCCGCGCGACAGCCATCAAAGATGCGCTGACAGATGGCGGCTGGTCGGATGTGACGGTGCTGGCCGAAATGACAGGCCTTGCCCGCAGGCTGCAAGAGATAGAGCCCGACATCGTGTTGATCGACCTCGCCAACCCGAGCCGTGACGTGTTGGAGCAGGTTAGCGCGGCCTCTGATGCCAAAGGGCGGCCGGTGGCCATGTTTGTCGATCAGTCCGACGATAATATGACCAGCGCGGCTGTGGCCGCAGGCCTGAGCGCCTATGTCGTCGGTGGCCTTGTGCCCGAACGGATCAAGCCGGTGTTGAAAACCGCTATCGCGCGGTTTCAGATGGTCAGCCAGATGCGGCTGGAGTTGCAGGCGGCCAAGAAGGCCCTGGCAGACCGCAAGATCATTGACCGCGCAAAAGGTTTGCTGATGCGCGCGCGTGGTATTTCGGAGGAAGAGGCCTATGCCCTGTTGCGCAGCACGGCAATGGACCAAAAGCGCAAGGTCATTGATGTGGCCGATGCGCTGATAACTGCGGCGGATCTGTTGAAATGAATCGCAGGTTGCTCAATTGCGGTTATGTGCCCTTGGTGGATAGCGCCCCCTTGATCATCGCGCAGGCGCTGGGCTTTGCCGATGAAGAGGGGATTGCGCTGAACCTGCTGCGGCAACCGTCCTGGTCTGCTTTGCGGGACTTGCTGGCGCTGGGTCATCTGGATGCGGCGCATATGCTGGCGCCGATGCCGGTTGCGATGTCGCTTGGGCTGAGCGGTCAGCACGTTCAAACCGACGCATTGATGATGCTTTCGATCAACGGCACAGTGATCGGTGCGGCGCAGGAAGTTGCTGCCAGCATGCGCGAAGCGGGGTGGGGCGGTGCGTTTCTCGACCCGATTGGCACGCGCAAGGCCTTGCTCGGCGCGATGGACCGGCCATTGCGCGTTGGCGTGCCGTTTCCCTTTGCGATGCACCGGTTGCTGTTTGCCTATTGGGTCGGCGCGGCGTTGCCGCAATTCGAATTTGTCACCATGCCACCCCCTTTGATGGCCGATGCGGTTGCGGCCGGAGAGTTGGATCTGTTTTGCGTGGGGGAGCCGTGGGGCACCGTCGCGGTTGAAAGCGGCGTGGCAGAGTTGATCTTGCCGGGGGCCAAAATCTGGGCCTATGCCCCCGAAAAGGTTCTGGCCGCACGGCGGAGTTGGGCCGAGGCGCATCCGGACCTGTCAGGGGCCTTGATGCGTGCGATCTACCGCGCGGCGGATTGGCTGGATCGCGCCGAGAACCACGCGCTGGCCGCCGAAATTCTGGCGCGCTCGGAGCATCTGGATTTGCCGGACCATGCGATTGACCCCGCCTTGACAGGGCAGATTGTGCCTGCGCTGGGCGGGGAGCCCGTGGCCGTCGCCAATTTCCTGCGGTTCAACCGCGGCAGCGCGAATTTTCCCTGGCGCAGTCAGGCCGCATGGATTGGCAGCCAGATCGCAACGCTGCACGGGCTTGACCCGACCCAGACCGCCCGCGCAGCCAAGGCCTGTTTCCGCCCCGACCTCTACCGCACCCACATGGCCCGCATGGGCGCGGACCTGCCCGGTGCCTCGTCAAAACTGGAAGGCGCCGTGGATCACCGGACGGCTGTTGCCTCCTCTCGCGGCCATCTGATTCTTGAACCCGATGCCTTTTTTGATGGCATAACCTTTGAAATGCCGCAGGATTGATGCTCGTTTTTTAAGCGGTTTCTGCATTGCAGCATAAATGTGGTCGCGATCATGGGTTTGGGTTTGCAACCGCAGCGCGCGCCCCGCAAAGTTAATGCAAGGAAGCAATGATGCTTCAACAGATCCTCAACGCAGAGGGTCGAATAGCCAAGCAGAGCCGCTTGATAGACCGTTCGCACACCTCCTCCCGTGCGCTGGTCCGTCAGGCGGCTTTTCTCGTTTTCGCAACCTGAAAAGGATATGCACATGCAAGCCAAATTGACCCATCTTACCCTGCTTTCCGCCCTCATGGCTGGCCCTGCCTTGGCCGAAATGCTGGACCTTGAAAAAGACGAGTTGAAGTTCGGATTCATCAAGCTGACCGATATGGCCCCGCTGGCCGTCGCCTATGAGCAAGGCTTCTTTGAAGATGAGGGGCTTTTCGTCACCTTGGAAGCGCAGGCGAATTGGAAGGTTCTGCTGGATGGCGTGATTGACGGGCAGTTGGACGGCGCGCATATGCTGGCCGGCCAGCCATTGGCGGCGACCATCGGTTACGGCACCAAGGCGCATATCATCACACCGTTTTCGATGGACCTGAACGGGAACGCGATCACCGTTTCCAACAGCATCTGGGAAGAGATGAAGCCCAACGTCCCCGTTGGTGCCGATGGCAAGCCGCAGCACCCCATCAGCGCCAGCGCGCTCGCCCCGGTGGTGAAAAGCTACAAGGACGAAGGCAAGCCCTTCAACATGGGCATGGTGTTCCCGGTGTCGACCCATAACTATGAAATCCGTTACTGGCTTGCAGCTGGCGGCTTGCAGCCGGGGTTTTATTCGCCCGAGGACGTCTCTGGCCAGATCGGCGCGGATGTTCTGCTGTCGGTCACGCCGCCGCCCCAAATGCCCGCCACGATGGAAGCCGGCACGATCTATGGCTATGCCGTGGGTGAGCCGTGGAACCAGCAAGCCGTTTTCAAGGATATCGGCGTTCCGGTAATTACCGATTATGAGATGTGGAAGAACAACCCCGAGAAGGTGTTCGGCATCAACGCCGACTTTGCGGCTGAGAATCCGAACACCACGGTTGCCATCACCAAGGCCTTGATCCGCGCGGCGATGTGGCTGGATGAAAATGACAACGCCAACCGCGAAGAGGCCGTCGATATCCTGTCGCGTTCCGAATATGTCGGGGCTGACCGCGAAGTGATCGCCAATTCCATGACCGGCTTTTTCGAGTTTGAAAAAGGCGATGTGCGGCCTGCGCCGGATTTCAACGTCTTCTTCCGCTATAACGCGACCTATCCCTTCTATTCCGATGCGATCTGGTATCTGACGCAGATGCGCCGTTGGGGCCAGATTGCCGAGCCGCAAAGCGACGAATGGTTCATCGACGCCGCAAAATCGGTCTACCGCCCCGATATCTATCTGCAGGCCGCGCGGATGTTGGTGGATGACGGCATGGCGAACGAGGCGGATTTCCCATGGGAGAGTGACGGCTTCAAAGCTGCGACGCCCGCTGCCGATATCATCGATGGCATCCCCTATGATGGCCGCAAGCCCAACGCCTATATCGACAGCCTGCCGATTGGCCTGAAGGGCGCGCAAACCGTTGTGGGCAACAAGGTCCAAGGGTGACGCTCGCGCCCGTGCGTCTAGGCGCGCGGGCTGC
>JBFHGI010000251.1:0-4442 GCA_041583175.1 Pseudorhodobacter sp.
CCGAAACTGTGGCGCATGTGGCCTTGGCAGACCATGCCTGGGATATTGATACCGATTTGCTGTTGCAGGGCTTTGCCCGACAGGCCCGCGGGTCGGGTACCGAAATCCTGACGAAAGCGCCGGTGACCGGCATTATACGTGAGGCGAAAGGATGGCGCGTAGACACGCCGCAAGGCGCGTTTTCAGGGCGTATTCTGGTGAACGCCTCGGGGGCCTGGGCTGACCATGTGGCGGGGATGGCCGGAGTTCAGCCCTTGGGGTTCACGCCGTTACGGCGGTCCATGGCGCGCATTCCCGCCCCTGCCGGTTGCGACGTCAGCCGCTGGCCTATGATGTTCGGCGCGGGCGAGACCTGGTATGCCAAGCCGGATGCGGGCGCCTTGATCGTCTCACCCGCTGAAGAGCACCCCTGCGTGCCGCATGATGCCTTTGCTGATGACATGGTGTTGGCCGAAGGGCTGGCCCGCTATGAGGAAATGGTGACCGAACCTGTGACTCGTATGTTGGCGAATTGGGCTGGGCTGCGAACCTTTTCTCCCGACCGCGTACCGGTGATCGGCTTTGACAGTCGCGAACCCGCGTTCTTCTGGTTGGCGGGGCAAGGGGGGTATGGGTTCCAATCCGCGCCGGCGGCCTCGCAACTGGCGGCGGATTTGCTGTGCGGGCAATCTGCTGCCATGGAGGCGGATGTCGTCGCGGCCCTCTCGCCGCTGCGCTTCAAATGACGCAGATAAGCGCGCCACGCTCCGCCCCTTCGGCCGAGCGGAACCTCGCCCCGATTCTGGCAAGTCTGGCGCGCCATGCGCCCAAGGCCGGACCGGCGTTGGAGCTTGCCAGCGGCACCGGCCAGCAGATCCCGGCCTTTGCCGCAGCGCATCCCGGCCTGATTTGGCAGGGAACAGACCGCGACCCCGCCAACCTTGCGACGATGCGGGCCTGGGCAGAGCGTTCGCCTGCCCCCAATCTGCTGCCACCCCGCGTGCTGGATGCGGCGCAACCCGGGTGGGCTGCCGAGCATGAGCCCTGCGCCTTGATCATGATGGTCAATCTGCTGCATCTCATTTCCGAGAAAGCGGCGGAAACGGTTCTGACGGAGGCTGCGCTTGCCTTGAATACAGGCGGGCGGCTGATGATATATGGCCCGTTCTTGCGTGACGGCAAAGCGACCAGCGCCAATGATGCAGAATTCCATGCGACCCTACGCAAGGCGGACCCCGCGACAGGTTACAAGGATCTGGCTTGGGTCAAGGCACAGCTTTCGGCCCAGTCGCTCAGTCTTGTTGCTGAGCATATGCCCGCGAACAACGTGATGCTGATCGCATTCAAGACTTGACACGTATCAAGGCTTCTGAGGGCATTCCATGCCATCCCTGCGCAAACCAAAGCAGGAGAGATGTATGGGTTGGAGCAGCAGGAACAGCGAAATGCGCGATCAGTTGCGCGTGATGAACCGCGCGATTCCCGAAGTTGCCAAGGGGTTCGCTGCGCTGTCAAAAGGCGCCAAAGAGGCGCAGGTACTTGACCTGAAAACACTTGAATTCGTTGCGCTTGGTATTGCCATCGCCGGCCGCTGTGAGGCCTGTATCGGCTTTCACGTCGAGGCGCTTGCCAAGGCAGGCGGCACGCGCGCGGAGTTGGGCGATGTGCTGGGCATGGCTGTGCAGATGGGCGGTGGCCCCTCGCTCATGTATGCAGCGAAGGCGTTGGACGCATGGGATGACCTGACGGAGGACGGTTGAACAGAGTTTCCGGCGTGAAACCGCTGTTCCTGCCGAAATAGCGCTCACCCTCATTTCAGGCACCACACTCATCTTAGAAACAGCCGTCGGCCTGAATGGGGGCCATATGGTCACGGGGTCACGATGGCTGATCCTCTCGGCAGAACATGGCCAGCCCCCGCTTTGACGGGTGACAATCCGCGGAGCGGCTGCCACATTGA
Source organism: Pseudorhodobacter sp. (assembly GCA_041583175.1). Taxonomy (GTDB): domain Bacteria; phylum Pseudomonadota; class Alphaproteobacteria; order Rhodobacterales; family Rhodobacteraceae; genus Pseudorhodobacter. The sequence goes on from JBFHGI010000251.1 coordinate 1,940, forward strand.
CAGTCGGTTTTAGCGGCGGGGGTCTGGCGTGCGGGTATTTCTTGGATTGGCGTGTCTGGCGCTCCTACTTTCGGCCTGTGGCGGGCGCGACCCCAAACCGCAGGGACGGGCTGTTTTGCCTGCAGTGCCGACCGCTGCCGCACGCTTCGGTGATGCCGACCCGCATGATTGGGACGGGCGCGCTCCGTCGGCTTATGCCGTGCATGGGATTGATGCGTCGCGTTGGCAGGGCGAGATTGATTGGCCGACTGCCATCGCGAATGGTGTGTCTTTTGCTTTCTTCAAGGCAACCGAGGGCGGCGATGTGATTGACCCGGCTTTTGAGGCCTATTGGAAATCCTCGGGCCGGGCCGGATTGCCGCGCGGGGCTTACCATTTCTACTATTTCTGCCGCCCGGCGATCGAGCAGGCCCGCTGGTTCATCCGGAACGTCCCGCGCGAGCGGGGTGCGCTGCCGCCGGTTCTGGATATGGAATGGAACGCCCATTCCCCGACCTGTACGAAACGGCCCGATGCGGCCCATGTGCGGGCCGAGGCCCGGATTTTCATGGACGCCCTGGAACGGCATTACGGGCAGCGGCCGATTATCTATACTTCGGTGGATTTCTACGCTGACAACGAGATGGGCAAGCTGCGCGGATACGAGTTTTGGCTGCGGTCCGTGGCGGGGCATCCTTCAAAAAAATACCCGGGGCAGGCCTGGGCGTTTTGGCAGTATAGCGGGACGGGGCTGGTGCCCGGGATTTCGGGGAAAGTGGATTTGAATACCTTTGCCGGATCGCGGTCGGATTGGCAGAATTGGGTGGCGCGGAGAGCGCGGTGAGAGCGGGTGAATCGCGCGCGGAGCTTTTTATATATCTTTGATATTGTTGTATATTCGAGACTTTATTTACCTCATGTTAACTTTTGGGACAAGGGTCGTGGTGGGGTGGAACCCCACTCTACGATTGCCATAGGCAGCCTCGCAATGGGCGAAGTTTGCGGGACGGGTGAAGATTTCAAAAGACCGCTTGTCGGGCAAAGCCGCCGTTACTTGCGCTGGTTTAGGTTTTACCAAATTACCTGCAACAGCTTTGCTCTGGTCGAGATAATTCCTAAACTTTAAATAGGCAGAAGATCGGCATCCCGAAATAGAAAATATAGTGTCAAAAGGAATAGTTTAGTGACCAAAATAATAACCGGCAGAGAAATATCAAAACAAACCCGTAAAGTCTGTGCAGCAGATGGCGAAATTTTCCTCGCCGTCTCGTACTGGGGGAGAGGCGCGACTGAAGCTTTGAAACTTGCTGCCCGAGCGGAGGATGTCCGTGTTGTTCTCAACGTCGCGCACGGCGGTACGAACCCAGAAGAACTTGAGGCATTGATGACGATGCTGCCTGGACATGTTCGCGTTCACCCAACGCTGCACGCCAAGATTTACGCATCGGAACAAAGAGCAGTTCTAGGTTCGGCAAATGCGTCTGATCCTGGCCTGAACTGGGGAGGAACTGGCCATGCCGAAGCCGCGGTAGTGGTGAAAGGCGCCGATGCACAGGCGGCGCTTAAGCTGGCAAAAAAGTTTTATAATGAAGGACAAGATGCGACCCATGAACACATTCAAATGTGTCGCGATCGGTTCGGTCGCCGACCGCTGGCTACTACTTTGATCGGGACTTCTAAGCCTAACGGCGGTGCAGAAACAGAGAATCCAGTCGATACGTTGCTACACCGCACCGACGTGTTCGGACCATTGCCAGTCATCATTTCTAAGGGAGCTGCCGATCCGAAAGTTTTGAAGAAGGACTGGAACGAACAGCGGGCTGCGGCTGAAGAGTTACCCCAAAATGTGCCTTACAACGTCTCGGAATGGAGCTACTTCCAATGGCATTTAGATGCTCGTTACCGGGGCAAAGCCTGCATGGAAATCCATAAGAGAAATGATGACCACCTGTCGCTCCATGTTGTCCAGCCGATCTTTCACGAGGGTAAAAAAGGGACGTTTGCGCGTAGGCTCAGTTGGCCCATTGTCGGGGACTTAGGGCAGCATTGGCATGGAAAGGTGCGCAACGTTCCCAGAAATGAAAAACTCAGCCGAGTGCATGAGGCATTAATAGATCGGGAATATTTAACCGGGTGGGATGTGTATGCAGAGTTTAGGGCCTTGGGTACTGCGTGAATTTTTCGGTGCTTTAAATTATGCGATGCGTAAGAGCCTACAAAATTTTATTTGTAGAGGCATCTAAGGTAGTGAAAAAAATACAAAGATCCTACCTACGGCTATTGTCATCCGGAAGCGGTCAGTGGATGCGCTCAGAGCATTAGCCAATTTGGCCTCATTCCAGCCATTCGCGGCTAACCACATATAATAAGGGCCCCGTCACTCTCGTGCGGGGCCTTATCTCTTTTGCCGGAAGGGTTATCCGTTCACGCGGATGCGTTCGTTGCTCGGGTCGAACGGGCTGTCTTCGACCACTACGGCGTCCCATTCTTGCAGGAGCATTTTGACCTTCAGCTTGGTGCCAAC
>JBFHGI010000252.1:0-4440 GCA_041583175.1 Pseudorhodobacter sp.
CCCGATCATCGCAATCATTGCCCAAAGTGATGCTTTGAACGGTGAGTACCCTAAAAGCATCATTCCAATCAGCAGCACAAAGGCGAGGATGAAGGGTCCGCCATCAAACAGCACCTTCGGGGTAGAGCGTGGGTCGCTGCTTGCCTCGGCTTTCGGTTCAATCTTGCTGCGCACGGCACGCAAATGAACGACGATGAAGGCCGTTCCGAAAAACAAGAGCGCAGGCAGCAAGCCAGTGGCCATGATTTCTGTGTAAGATACGCCGATAATCTCGGCCATGATAAAGGCCGCCGCGCCCATGACGGGTGGCATGATCTGCCCGCCGGTGGAGGCTACAGCCTCGATTGCAGCAGCCTGATGCGGTTTGTAGCCGTCACGCACCATAAGGGGGATGGTCAAGGTTCCGGTGACTGCGACATTGCCCGCAGCCGACCCGGACACCATACCGATCAACGCCGAAAACAGCACCGCGGACTTGGCACTTGCCGCCCGCAAGCCGCGCGTCAGGCGGAAGGAGATTTCAAAGAAGAACTCCCCCGCGCCCAGTCGGGATAGCAATGCCCCGAAGATCGTGAACACGATGATATAGGTGGCGGCTACGCCTATCGGGATCCCGTAGATCCCTTGCGTGTCGGTTGTCAGGAAGGTCACAACCCGTTCAAACCTATAACCGCGGCTGCTAAGAATACCGGGCAGGTAGGGGCTGACGAAAGGATAGCAAAAGAACACCGCCGCAATCCCCGCAAGGATCAGCCCAACCCCCCGACGCGCGGCTTCAAAGACGAGCGCAACAATCACAATTCCTGCGTAATAGTCGCCGTCGTTGGTTATGCCTCCGCTGAAGGCGATGGTCTTCCAGCGGTAAAGCAGCCAACAACTCGCCACAATGCTAGCACCGATCATTACAAGGTTCACTGCCACTGCATAACGGTTTTCAGTCAACTGCGCGGTAAGCGGTTTGTAGGAAAACAGCAGTGTAAGGGCCAGCATCAAGTGGGTTAGTCGCATTTCCATGGTCGAAATCGACAAAAGGCCTGACACCACCAAAAGGTGATACATACCAAACAGGAACGCAATTCCTGTGAGCACTTTGGCAGAGGTGAAATGGCGACGAATTTCAGGCATGTTGAATGCTCCACAGCGGGTCAATGGGCCGGGCAAGCCAGATGCTGGCCCGGCATAAAGATCAGCGGGGTGGTCTGATCATTTGTTGAAGTAGCGCTGCGCACCTTCATGAAGCGGAATGGACAGTCTGAGCGAACGTGCCGCATCAATCTGCTTGGCGTTGGCATTCTCGGCCGAGAATTCTTCCAGATGCTCGTAGATCGACGAAGCAATCCGTTCGACGATATCAGCGTCCAGAGCAGCAGAGACGATCAGCATGTTGGTAACACCGATGACCTCCGCTCCTTCATCAGTGCCGTAAACGTCGGCCGAGATATCAAAAGTTGAATAGGCGGGGTTCTGTGCGAGGATTTGTTCCTTTGATCCTGCATCAAACCCGATCAACCGCAATTTGCCAGACGCAGCCGCCTGCATGACAGCGGCAGCAGGGTATCCCGACAAGGCAAGAGCTGCATCCACATTGCCATCGGACAGTTGGCTGAAACCGTCGCCATAGCTCAGGAAGCTTGGCGTGATGTCATCCATTGTCATGCCGTAAACCGGCAGAATGTTATCCAGAAAGCCCAAAGTGCCGCCACCTGCTGGCCCAACGGCAACTCGCTTTCCACGCAAATCGGCGAAAGTTTGGATGTCGGACCCTGCCGGCACCACCATATGCAGAATGCTGGGGTGCAGTGCGCCCAATGCTTTCAAGTCCATCGGGGTGCCGTCATACGGCACCTTACCCGCAACTGCAGCTTCAGCGAGGTTACTACTGGTAATCGCAATCTCGACTTCACCATCCGCGACCAGTCTCGGGTTCTGGACCGATCCTTGAGTAACGACCGGCACCATCGAAATGCCATCTCCTGCGTATTTGTTCACCAGATTAGAGATGCTTTGCCCGATCGGGAAAAATGCGCCGCCGACGCTCGCGGTACCAATCCGGTATTCCTCGGCATTTGCCATGCAGGCCATCGCTACAAAACCGGCAGCCAGCGTTAGTGTCTTGAAGCCTCTCGTCATTGCAGTCCCCTCCCAGGAAATATTGAAATAAAGACGATTATATTATGAGGATACCGCCTTTATCGATATTTTCAATTGGAAAGATTGTTTCCTACTTTTTTGTCTGTAATGCCAACAGCAAAGAGGTTACCAAACTACCGGATGCGTCCTTCCTGTTTGCATATGAACGAGGCCATCAGGCGCATGGTCTGATGGTGCCACAAGATTCCAGCGCCACGGAGAGCAGGTCAGCGTCGCGAACGCTAGTCGTTCTGGAAAGCCCGCAGTCCATCGTGGATGAAAGCTCGGCTCATACATCCAGTTGACCTTTTCGCCGGCCGCGTAAAGCGCCTGCATATCCCTGTCCAACGCTTGCGCCGGGCGGGCTGTCATCAGGCCCGCGATTTCATAGGGTACAGTTGCGACGACTTTACCGTGATGGACCAAAACCCAGCCGCCTTGCATCTCGGCGCAGGTATTGACGGCCAAAGCCATCGCATGATCGTCAGAGCCGACACACCAGATGTTATGCTTGTCATGCGCCATCGAACAACAAAGTGCCGTTTCGGGGTCTTTCGGGCCACAACCAAGCCAGAACATTTTTGAAACCGCGCCGGTGCCGTTGTGCCGATCTACAATCGCAAACTTGGTGATGGCGCGCGCGGGGTCTCGCTGCACCTCACCACCTGCGACGGGAAGTTCAAAGGTCAGAAAGTCATCCGTCCAGTGAAACGGTCGCAAAACGGCGGCGTGCATGGTTTGGCGCGCAGGGTTCGCCGCCATGGCGAAATCGGCAGCGGTCAGGGAGTGGCCAATCCTGACTGTCTGCCGCGCCCAATCGGGCCAATTGATCTGCGGAATGTCGAGCAGGTACTCGCCCCCGCGCGCTGCCAATCGGCCATCGGCCCATACCTCGGCAATCGCAAAGCGCGTAGCATCCGATAAAAGCACGATATCGGCAAAGCGTCCTGGCGTGACAGACCCGACCCATGGTGTCAGGCGCATATGCCGCGCAGGGTTTATTGTGACCAGTTGAATGGCAGTTTCGGGTGGCAGTCCTGCATCAATCGCCATGCGGAGATTGCGATCCGTTGCACCGCCGCGCAGCACCTCAGAGGTCGGCCGATCATCGGTCGCCAGTGCCACCTGCGACCAATCCCGCAACCCCCGCGCCAACAGACCAGAAATAATCTCGGGGCCAGTATGGATACGAATTTCCACAAACAACCCTGCCTGCAACTTGTCAAATGCCTCCTCGGCAGTCCAGGCCTCATGGTCTGAAGCGATGCCAGAAGCCGCAAAGGCGTTGATGTTGGGCAGATCACGGATACCGGCGGCATGGCCTTCAACGACGGCCCGCGCCTCCCACGTTGCCTGCATCATCGACCATAGTCGATCATGCGCAGGATTGTCCCTGTCGCGCACGGCGGGCCAATCCATCACCTCATCCAGCCCCGCACACATCAGGCTTTGCGACAGGAAGCGGGTCTGATCAACACCGTCCAGATGCGCGCCATGCTCCCACGCCGTCGGGGGAACCGCGGAGCCGGGCAAAGGAAAGATCTTGAGCGGAGAGCCTGCATCCCGCGCCGCCAGCCAGAAATCCAGCGTGCGGTCTGGCACCACATTGGAAAATTCGTGACTGGCTTCGCAGGTCCATGTGTTGCCATGGGGAATGACAAGAGCTGCCTCATACTCCGGGGTCAGGTGGCTGCTTTCGATATGTTTATGCACCTCGCCAAGGCCCGGCACCGCGGAATAGTCGGGGCACTCAACGATTTCCTTGGCGCTTCCAGCAAAGCTGCCATTCGGGCCGACATAGGCAATGCGGCCTTGGTGGATCGCAATTTCCGCTTCGTCGCGCCAAAGTCCGGTGTTCGTATCCAACAACCGCCCGACCCGCAGCAACAAGTCAGCCTGCCTGCGCCCCAAGGCAACATCAATCAGGTCGCGACGAATATTGGCCTCGGTTTGCGCGGTGATATTGGTCATGTTTCGGCCCAACCCTGATCGGTATGGCGCAGGATCGGTGTGGCAATCGCACCTTCGACGGGGCAATCGCCTACGCTGTCACGCCATTTTACGCCTTGCAACATCGCCGCGCCGATGACCAAAGGAACGGAGCTTTCCAGTGCCAAAAGCCGCAGCACAGCCGCGATAGAACTTCCGGTCGAAAGCACATCATCCACCACCGCGACCCGTCCTTGCAGCAGCGGTCGCATCCGTGGGTCAAGATAGAGCCGTTTTCCCGAAGCCGGAGAGGTGATCGAAGACATTTCGACCGACAGCGCATCGTCATACCAGAATTTGCGCGAATTGCCCAAAGGCAGC
>JBFHGI010000253.1:0-4435 GCA_041583175.1 Pseudorhodobacter sp.
ACGTCGATGCCCGACACGCGAGAGGCCATCTTGCGATCCACGTCAAAGCCGTTGTGCGAGAGCACGACCACAAGGTCCGCCCCTTCGGCGCGCACCTCATCCACCATTTCCTGCATGCGCTCATCGCGGATACCGAAGGAGTATTCGGGGAACATCCAGCCGGGGTTGGCGATGGGCATATAGGGGAAGGCTTGGCCGATCACGGCGATTTTCGCGCCGCCGCGTTCGAACCATGTGTAGGGGTCAAAGGCGGGTTCATCCCATTCGGCATCAAAGATGTTCTGGCCAAGGAAGGGGAAGGGCAAGCCTTCGACGATTTCCTTCACGCGCTCGGTGCCAAAGGTCCATTCCCAGTGCGAGGTCATCGCCTCGACGCCCAGCTTGTTCATGACGTTGACCACGTCCTGCCCCTTGGTCAGAAGCGAGGTCATGGAGCCGTGCCATGTGTCGCCCCCATCCAGCAAGATCGCCTCGGGGCGTTCGGCGCGGATGGATTTGACGACGGTGGCGACGCGGTCCATCCCGCCCATCTTGCCATAGGTTTTGCCCAGCGCGACAAAATCCTCATAGGTTAGGGCATAGGCTTCGGGGCTGCCGGGCTGCAGGTTGAACATCTTTATGAAATCCATACCCGTCACATGCGGCGGCACGCCCTTAACCTCACCCACGCCGATGTTGATTTCCGGCTCTCGGAACCAGATCGGTTTCAACTGGGCGTGGATGTCGGTGATGTGGATCAGGGTGACATTGCCGAAAGCATCAAACTGCAAAAGCTGATCCTGAGTCAGGGCCTGCTGGGCTGCAAGGCGCGACCAGTTGCCAACGCCAGATGCGCCGTAAAGCGCAGATGCGGCCACCGAGGCCTGTAAAAACTCGCGCCGCGAGATCATGATGCGTTCCTTTCAAGACAAACCTTTCCCGTTCACCCAAACGGGTGTGAAAGGCCGAAGACAGATTTCCAAAATTTCCAAACGAATGCGGGCGCCCGCAGATTGGGGCGCCCGTAAAGATTAGTGACGGACAGATACGCCTTCGACGGCCAAACCATTGCCGCGCGATGCGACATAGAGTTCCAGCGCGTTGAATTCATCCGAACCGGCTGCAAAGGTTTCAGCGCGGGTATCGCGGACGCAACCGACAAAGCGGCTTTGCGGCGCGACGAGGCCAGCATCTTTCAGACGATACACCGGAAAGCCATTGGTATGGCCTTGGGACAAATGGTCCGAGCGGATGTAGTTGCCGTAGTTGTCTTCGTGGCAGTTCGCACAAGACAGTTCCAGCTGACCGTAGCGGGTGTAGTAGATCTCCTTGCCCTTTTCGTAGAAGGGTGCGGCCGCGCCGTCGATGGCGACATTCATCAACTCACCGCGCGACTGGAACGAGATCAGCGCAAGCATGTCGGTCATCTGGGCGCCGCGCAGGTTATACGCTTCTGCCCCCATACGGGTTGTGCGGCAGTCGTTGATATAGGCTTCGATGTTCATGACCTTGCCGGTCTTCTCATCGACACGCGGGGTAACAGCGCGCAGGCCCGCCATGCTTTCGGGGCCTTCGTGGCAGGAGGCACAGGATTTGCCTTCGGTCCCATCCACTGCGTTCCACGCATCAAGCCCGCGATCCACGAAGATCATGCCGGGATTGTCGAAATCGTCCATCTGCATGGCGCGGGTTTCGGTATCCCGGAACGCCCAGCCCGAGATCAACTCGGACAAAGCGCCGTCAAGATGTGCTGCAGGTTCGGCCCGAATGGTGATTTCGGTCCCGTCGATAACCAGCGCATCCTCAACAGGTTCTGCATTGGCCACGCCGGTAAAGGCGCAGCCAAGAATTGCGGTGGCGGCCAGTGCCGTCTTGATTGTCCGCGGCGTCATATCGTTTCCTCCCTATATGTTGCTACGGAAATCAGGCGAATTCGATCGGCTTGCTGTCCTCGTAGACAGAGCCATCGTCATCATACCAAGTGAACTTGAACTCTCCCGCTTCCCCGATCATCGCTTCGAATTCGATGTAGGGGTTGGTCGAGATTGCAGGCTCCAGCTTCACGTCGATGACGTTCTTGCCGTTAAAGTCGCAAGTGAAACGGTTGATGATCGAGCGCGGGATCACGTTGCCGTCTTTATCCTTGCGCTGGCCGGATTCCATCGGGTGGCTGATCAGCGTTTTCAGCACAACAGCCTCGCCAGCCTTGGCTGACTTCGGCACTTTCACGCGGGGTTTTACGTCGTTTGCCATGTGTCTTTCTCCCTAACTCAGCCGCCGCAGCCGCCGATGGTGACCTTAACTTCCGAAGACGCGCGGACGAAGCTGCCATCGGCCAGCTTGGCGATAGCAATCACGTCCTGTGTCTTGGACAGGCGGATACGGGTGGAGGCCATATGCGCCCCGGCCAATTCGCCGAAGTTGAATGTCGCCACGGCAGGGGTCGGGTTGCCGGCTGCCAGCACCATGATCGCGGATGCGCCGGGTGCGTCTACGGAAACCGGAACGGTATTGCCGTTTTCGGCGATTTCAGGGGCGGTCAGCGTCACGCCTGCGCCATCGGTTACAGCCGCGCCGCCGGTGAAGGCAGCTACAGCATCATCAACGCTTGCCAGTGCAGACATCGGGATTGCAGCCGCAGCCACGCTTCCCAAAGCAAGCACGAGGGCTTCTCTTCTTGAAAGGATCATTTCATCACTCCTCAGTCGCGTCCGGGCCTATGCCGGACAGGGGTGTCACGGTTTATTCTTTGAACGTCAGCAGAAAGGAGACAACGTCTTCCACCTGTTGCGCATTCAGAATCGGTGGCAGCGGCTCTGTGCCAGCTTTGCCTGTGTAGGCGTCGCCAGGGCGGATGTAGCCGGATGTCTTGTAGAACGAGGGCATAATGGTGCCGTCGAATGTCATTTTGGCATTGGCGACAATGCCCCGCAGCTCTGCCTCGCTCCAGCGGTCGGCAGCGCCGTCAAGTGCAGGACCTACCGTGCCGGGGAACGGGATGTCCTTGGTGATTTCGGCTGCGTGACAGGCCACGCAATTGCCAAGACCAGCCGTTGCAAAAACTTTCTTGCCGTCTTCCGGATTTCCCGGCGTCCCGCTCAGTGATTGTTCGATTGCCCCGTCCGTGTATTCCACGGTTTCCGGTGCAACCTCTGCCATAGCCGCAGCCGCGCTGAACGCGGTGATCGCCATGCCAAGCATAAATTGGCGCTTCATTCGAAGACCTCCCTGTTTCCTCCGAATCCGAAGATAGACCAAGCATCCCATGGTATGCAATAATGATATTTCAATTATTGCATATCTTACCGATGTAATCGCCAGCGGTGGCCGGAAAAGGCCGCTTTTGCGCGGTCAGCCCTGATCGGCCATCATGCGGGCGACATATTTCTGGAAATGCTCCCCCGTCAGGTATTCCTTATCCCTGATCCAGGTCAGCAAGGCCGCGGTCGTGCCTTTGCCAAAAGCGCCGGGCATCGAGACGATGGCCGCTTGTTGGGCGGTCTGACCCTCGGCCACCTCTTCGGGGAAGAACATCATGGTGGGGGTGAAAACCACGCCCCAGCGCTGCGCGATTTCCTTTTCCGGTAAGGTGGTGCCGTCAAAATCCGTTACCTCGACATCGCCAAACAGGTTCATCTGCACGACGAAATAGGTATCATTGATCAGCGCCTCGATCTTGGGGTCGACAAAGACTTCTTCATGCATCTTGCTGCAATAGATACAGCCGCGCTGCTCCCAGATCACCATAAGTCGCTTGCCCTCTGCGTTGGCTTCGGCGAGGTCATCGGACAGATCCTTGAACGTGTCGCGCAGCCAGCTTGGCTTGTGCAACCCATCATCGCCCAATTCCGCCGCCGAGAGGGGCAGAGCAAGCGAGAAAACCATAGCGAGGAAAATGAAAAGACGTGTCATCAGGGCCTCCCGTTACCTGAGTGTGCCGGACCAGTCGAAGTTCCGGATCATGAAATCTGCGATGTAATTGACGGAGTTGGTCGCGATCAACAGCGCAAACAGGATCAACATTACGCCCATTACCTTCTCGACATGGCCGAGGTATTTGCGGTTGCGGCCGACCCAGGCCAGAAACGGTTTGGCAAACAGCGCGGCGATAACGAAAGGCAAGGTCATCGCAAGGCCGTAGACCAGAAGCAAAGCGCCACCTTTCCACAAATCCCCCATCCCGCTGGCGACCATCAGAATCGCAGCCAATGCCGGGCCGACACAAGGCGTCCAGCCAAAACCAAAAGCCAGACCCATGACATAGGCCCCGACTAAACTCGTAGGCTCGGTTTTCGTATCCAGCCGTGCCTCGCGGTACAGGAAGGGCACCTTGATGACCCCAAGGAAATGCAGCCCGAAGACCAGCAAGACAGCCGCGGCAACGTAGGAAAGCTGGTCTTTCCACTGGATGAAGGCCTGCCCCAGCGCGGTCGCCCCCAATCCAAGCAAGACAAAG
>JBFHGI010000254.1:0-4434 GCA_041583175.1 Pseudorhodobacter sp.
CGGCACATCGCCCACGTCGATTTCGACCAGATCATGCAAGAGGAGCATCTGGATGACGGTGCCGATATCGACATCCGGCCCGGCCTGATCGGCAAGGACGAGGGCGTAGAGCGCCAGATGCCAGCTATGTTCGGCGGAATTCTCGCGGCGGGAACCGTCACAGAGGGTTGTGGCGCGGTTCACCGATTTCAGGGCGTCCGCTTCCGAGAGAAAGGTTATGATCCGCTCGAACGCTCCGGGCGGCGGCGGGGTGGCGTTGAGGCGGGCCAGGGCCGCGGCATGGGCTGCGGGCCAGCGCTGCGACAGATCAGAGGCCCGGCCCGTGGCGAGATTGTCGGCCACGATTTGCAGGTGGTCGGGGCGGGGGCTGGCGGCGCAGAGCACCTGAAACAGCGGGTGGCAATGGTCGAGCGTTTTGGCCCAGGCGGCATCCGGGCTCTGGCCGGACTCAAACTCCTGCCAGAGGGCGAGCAGGGCGGGGCCCTGATCGGGTGGCAACAAGCCGAAAAGGCGGCGGGCGGCGGTAGCTTCGGCGGCATCCTGCCCCGCGTTCGGCAGATGGATGGGGTGGTCGCCTGCGTCCACCTCTACCAGATCATGCAGCAAAAGCATGGTGATAACGCGGGACAGCGATGTGGTTTCGGGGGCGAGGTCCTGAAAGGCGAGCGCCCAGAGGGCGACATGCCAGCTATGTTCAGCAGAGTTCTCCGCCCGGCTGCCGTCCATCAGCACATTGGCGCGCAGCACCGATTTCAAGCGGTCCGCTTCGTTGAGGAAGGCAAACTGGGCGTCTAACCGTGCCGTCAATGCCCGTCCGAACCGTAATCTTTGGGCGCATCCGGTGCGGCCTCGCCGGATTTTGCCGCGGCAAGGGCCTTGGCGACGAATTCACGGCCGCGCAATTCTGCAAGCCGCACCCGAACCGAGGTCATGAACGCCTCTTGCAGGGTCGGGGAAGAGGCCCCGATGACGCGGCTGACCTTCTCATAGAAGCGGTCATCGTCGATCTCTTGCATCGCCTCCAGCGTGGCTTTTGCCAAGCCGTCGCCGAGTTCCTCAACCACGCTCATCTGGTTTGCTCCGTGATGCGGCGTTTCACATAACCTGTCACCGTGTCGATCATCGGCGTCATGTGGGATTCTTCATCCTTGAAGAAGTGATCCGCGCCTTCGACCTGTGTATGGGTGATGGTGATTCCCTTCTGCTCGTGCAGCTTGTTCACGAGGCTGACGGTATCTTTCGGCGGGGCCACCTTGTCGGCGGTGCCGTTGATGATCAGGCCCGAGGAGGGGCAGGGCGCGAGGAAGGAGAAGTCATACATATTGGCGGGTGGGGCGACCGAGATGAAGCCGGTGATTTCCGGGCGGCGCATTAGCAGTTGCATGCCGATCCAGGCGCCGAAGGAGAATCCGGCGACCCAGCAATGCTTGGAGTTCTGGTTCATGGATTGCAGGTAGTCGAGCGCAGAAGCGGCATCCGACAGCTCTCCAATGCCTTGATCATACTCGCCCTGGCTGCGGCCAACGCCACGGAAGTTGAAGCGCAGCACCGTGAAGCCCAGTTTGTAGAAGGCATAATGCAGGTTATAGACAACCTTGTTGTTCATCGTACCGCCGAATTGCGGATGCGGGTGCAGCACGATGGCGATCGGGGCGTCACGTTCCTTTTGCGGGTGGTAGCGGCCTTCGAGACGGCCTTCGGGGCCGGCAAAGATTACTTCGGGCATCGTGCTCGCCTTGTCACTTTCCTGCGGCGGGCTTTGGTGGACAAATGCCCGGCGCATATTTAGAACGGTTCAAAACAGGCCGTGCTTGGCCTGCGGTCACGGTTGAGTTAAGCGGCCTGTCGGTGCAGGTCAATGTGTTTGGTAGCATTTGGCCCCGAAATGGGCCCTGAAGGGGTGAGGAAAGCCGATGAAACTCTCGACCAAGGGGCGTTATGCCATGGTTGCCTTGACGGATCTGGCCCTGGCGGCGCAAAAGCCGGGGGCGGAGGGGCTGGTCTCTCTGTCCGAGATTTCGAAGCGGCAGGATATTTCACTGCCCTATCTGGAGCAGCTTTTCGTCAAGCTGCGCCGCGCAGGGCTGGTGGAGGCGGTGCGTGGACCGGGGGGCGGCTACAAGCTGGCGCGCAACCCGTCGGATATCCGGATTTCCGAGATCATGGAAGCGGTGGAGGAAACGGTGAGTGCGATGCATTCCGGGGCAGGCGCGTCGGGTGGCGTGTCGGGGAGCCGGGCGCAGAGTTTGAGCAACCGGTTGTGGGAAGGTTTGTCTGCGCATGTCTATGTGTTCTTGCACCAAACCCGCTTGTCGGATGTGATCCGCAACGAGATGCAGCCTTGTCCGGCGGTGCCTGCCTTGTTCGCCGTGGTGGACGAGGATTAGGGGCGCGGGGGCGCTGCCCCCCTTTGCCTTGCGGCAAATTCCCCCCGGGATATTTTTGACCAGATGAATGAGGAACAGCGTGGCACCACGGGTCTATCTTGATTGGAATGCGACCACGCCTGTGCGGGCCGAGGCGCGGGCTGCGATGATTGCGGCGATGGATGTGGTGGGGAACCCTTCGTCCGTGCATGCCGAAGGGCGCGCGGCCAAGGCGTTGGTGGAACGCGCGCGGGGCCAAGTGGCTGCGGCTTTGGGGGCGGAAGGGGCCGATATCGTGTTTGTCGGATCGGCCACCGAAGGCGCGGCCCTGGCCTGTGCAGGGCGCGGCTTGCATTGCGCCGATGTCGAGCATGATGCGGTGACGAGCTGGTGTGCGGCGGATCTGGCGGTGGATGTTTCGGGGCGGATTGCGGTGGTGGAGCCGGCAGTCTCGGCCGTGCAACTGGCCAATTCGGAAACCGGTGTCGTGCAGGACTTGCCGCAGGGTTTGGCGGTCAGCGATCTGACGCAGGCCTTTGGCAAAATGCCGCTGGCGTTCAACTGGTTGGGCTGTGACGCCGGGTTGATTTCGGCGCATAAGCTGGGCGGGCCCAAGGGCGTGGGCGCGGTTGCCTTGCGGCGGGGGGTGGACCTGCCCGCGCAGATCAAAGGCGGCGGGCAGGAAATGGGGCGGCGCGCGGGCACCGAGAACCTTATCGGAATCGCCGGTTTTGGCGCTGCGGCAGAGGCTGCGGCACGGGACTTGGCGAATGGCGTTTGGGAAGAAATCGGCCAGTTTAGAAATATTCTAGAAAAGGCATTGTCTGCCCTGACAAATGATACTATTTTTGTCGGGAAAGACGGCGTGCGGCTGCCCAACACGCTTTGCCTGATTGCCCCCGGTTGGAAGGGGGAGACGCAGGTGATGCAGATGGATCTTGCAGGTTTTGCCGTTTCGGCAGGCTCTGCCTGTTCTTCGGGGAAGGTGCGCGCGAGCCGTGTGTTGCGCGCGATGGGCTATGACGAGGCGCTGGCAGCCTCGGCGATCCGGATCTCATTGGGGCCGGACACGACGGAAGAGATGGTTTTGAGGTTTGCAGAAACCTGGGCCAAACACTATGGCAAGCACCGCGCGCGCTTTGCCTGATGCGAATGATCCCGGCCTTGTTCGGGAAAGGAGACAGATTATGACCGCCATGCCGCAAATTGAAACCGAGGTCCGTGAAGGCGTTGACCGCGAGACAATTGAAACCGTCAACGCGATGGCGGGTAAATACAAGCACGGCTGGGAAACCGAGGTTGAAATGGAATTTGCACCCAAGGGTGTGAATGAGGAGATCGTGCGGCTGATCTCGGCCAAGAACGGCGAGCCGGAATGGATGCTGGAGTGGCGTCTGGCCGCCTATCGCCGCTGGGTGGAGATGGTGGAGCCGGATTGGGCGATGCTGAACTATCCCGAGATCGACTATCAGGACATCTATTACTACGCCAAGCCCAAGAGCATGGAGGTGAAGCCGAAATCCCTGGATGAGGTGGACCCGAAGCTGTTGGCGACCTATGCCAAGTTGGGAATTCCTTTGCAGGAACAAATGCTTCTGGCCGGTGTTGAAGGTGCGGACGAGCCGCGCAAGGTGGCGGTGGATGCGGTATTTGATTCCGTGTCTTTGGGTACCACCTTTCAGGCGGAGTTGATGAAGGCGGGGGTGATTTTCTGTTCGATCTCCGAGGCGATCCGCGAGCATCCCGAACTGGTGAAAAAATATCTGGGCTCGGTCGTGCCGCAGTCGGATAACTTCTTTGCGACGCTGAATTCGGCGGTGTTTTCGGATGGGTCGTTTGTGTACATCCCGCCGGGGACGCGCTGCCCCATGGAATTGAGCACCTATTTCCGCATCAATGCCGAGAATACCGGCCAGTTCGAGCGCACGCTGATCGTTTGCGACAAGGGCGCTTATGTGTCCTATCTGGAAGGCTGCACCGCGCCGAAGCGCGATACGAACCAATTGCATGCGGCGGTGGTCGAGATTGTTATCATGGAAGATGCCGAGGTGAAATATTCCACGGTGCA
>JBFHGI010000255.1:0-4428 GCA_041583175.1 Pseudorhodobacter sp.
CAGCGGCCCGCCACCCTTCCCCTGCTGGGCGGTGTGGTCATCCTGCTGCTGGCATGGGCCAAGGCCCGCGTCATCGCCGCCCGCTATTTGGAACTAGCACAAGCCCCCGTCTATCTGCGCGGCTTCAGCCTTGTGCTGGCCCTGTTCATGGCCGGGTTGCTGGGATTGTACTTAGCGGCCCCGCCGGTTTTGGTGCCGTGATCGAAAGGTCAGGGCTTTGCCCAGGCCATCGCCATATCTTCATCCGCAAAACCGCGCAGCACGGCCATATCGGCGATCGAGGCGTGGTTTTGCCGGATGGTCACGCCTTGGTCGCGCAATTTTGCAAAAGCCCTGCTCAGGCTTTCGGGTTTCATCCCCAGGCGGCCAGCAATCAGCACCTTGTCATAGGGCAGCACCACTTCACAGGCGCCCTCTTTGCAGCTTGACAGCTCCAGCAAGAATTCCGCAACCCGTTGCGCCCCCGTCTGTGCTTTCAAAGCCTCAACCTGCGATACCAGCGATTGCAGATGCAGGAATGTGGCCGAGAGAACCGCCACCGCGAATTCCGGGTTCTCGCGGATTTGGCGCAGGTAGGCTTCGGCGTCGATACGCACGACGCGACTGTCTGTCACCGCCTCGGCAGCGACAGGATAGACATCGTGGCGAAAGGCCACAGCCTCGCCAAAGCTGCGACCCTTGGTGAACACGCCAACCACCGCTTCCGCGCCATTTGGGGCAATGCGAAACAGCTTTATCCAGCCTTCCAGCACAATATAGATCGCTGTTGCCTTCTCGCCTTGTAAGAACAGTGTCGCGCCGCGTTCGAACTCACGGACCCGAGACGCCTTCAGCAGAAGATCGGTCGCCTCGGGCGTCGCCCCCGACAACAAAATCGAAGTCGAAGCCGTCTTGCGTTCATCTGGCGTCATGGCGCGATCTCCGATGCATATGGCGTTCCGTCCACTGACTTTTATCGCGTTTCCGGGTCCGAGAAAAGGCACAGCCGGTAACGCGCCTGCCGGACCATCATTGCGAGCCGGAAACGGAAAGCCAAGCCAGACTCGAATTTGGGCTTATTGCACCCTGAATAGGTATTTACAATGCTCATTCATGACACTAAAATTCAGGGCAACTCAAATATCGCCGAACGCTGCAATGGGCGCCTCGCTCTCCACCTCCTATCCTCGCCGAAAAGAGGCGTTCCGCTTATCAGCACAGCACCAACCGAGGCCATATGACCACGACAGCCGAACAAATGCGCGCATGGCGCGGTCCCGCTATTCTAACCTACGGCTTTCGCCCGTTTTTCCTTGGGGCGGGCCTTTGGGCTTTGCTTGCGATGGTGCTTTGGGTGCCGATGCTGGCG
Organism: Pseudorhodobacter sp.; assembly: GCA_041583175.1. GTDB lineage: Bacteria > Pseudomonadota > Alphaproteobacteria > Rhodobacterales > Rhodobacteraceae > Pseudorhodobacter. The sequence continues at coordinate 1,349 of JBFHGI010000255.1, forward strand.
GGGGGCCTGACCTTGCCGACCGCCTTCGATCCGATTTCCTGGCACGCGCATGAGTTTTTGTTTGGCTATGTCTCGGCGGTGATTGGTGGCTTTTTGCTGACAGCGGTGCCGAATTGGTCAGGGCGGTTGCCTGTTGTCGGTTGGCCTTTGGCGATGCTGGTGGGGCTTTGGATCGTCGGGCGGGCTGCGGTGGCCCTTTCGGCGGGATGGCCACCTTTGGTGACGGCAGTCCTGGATCTGGCAGCGATGGTCACCCTCTGGCTTTATCTCACGCGCGAGATCATCCTGGGCAAGAACTGGAAGAACCTTGTCGTGCTGGTGCTGATGTCGGTTCTGATCTTTGGCAACGCGATGTTCCATTATGAGGCCGCGCAGGGGATCTATGCGGCCGCAGGGGTTGGACTGCGGATCGGGCTTGGCGCGGGGGTTATGCTGATCGTGCTGATTGGCGGGCGGATTGTGCCGTCCTTTACCCGCAATTGGCTGGTCAAAGCAGGGATAACGGCGCGGCCCGCACCGATGGGCGCATTTGATAAACTGGCCGCTTTGGTGACCGTGGTGGCGGTTGCGCTGTGGGTTGTGATGCCCGCTCTGCCTGCAACCGGCCTGTTGCTGCTGCTATGTGCTGCCGCGCAAGCGGTCCGGCTGTGGCGTTGGTGCGGCTGGCATGCCGCGCGCGAGCCACTGGTTTGGATCTTGCATGTTGCCTATGCGTTCATACCGCTGGGGGCATTGGCGCTTGGGCTGTCGGCCCTATGGCCAGCGCAGATCAGCAGCAACACAGCCCAACATCTGTGGATGGCGGGTGCCATAGGGGTAATGACACTTGCCGTGATGACACGGGCAAGTCTGGGCCATACCGGCCAAGCGCTGACGGCCGGAAAGGGAACAGTGCTGATCTACACTGCGATAATCGGCGCGGTTTTGCTTCGGTTTGCGGCGGGATTTGTTCCCGACCATGCAATGAGGCTTTATGAAATGGCGGGCGCATTGTGGCTGTCGAGTTTTCTGGGCTTTACCCTTCTCTACGGGCCTCTTTTGCTACGCCCGCGAAGCACCGGGAAGTGAAAAGGCTGATGCTCGTGGCCAGTATGGGATGAAGCCGGTGGCCATACCCTCTATTTGATGGCACGTCTACCAACCAGAGAGTGCTGGTTTTTCGCAAGATACGTCCAAGCGACAAAACGACTTGTTTTCTGCCCTTGCGCCATTTCGACCACTTTGACATCGGCAACTCTGGCATTTTCCAGAATTCTGTGAAGCGGCTTTAAGTTGTCTTTTTTCGACACCAACGAGGTAAACCACAGGCATTGGCCGGCGAATTCCATGCTCTGTTCGACCATGCTGGCGATAAACGCTATCTCGCCCCCCGGACACCAGAGTTCGGCATTCTGCCCCCCGAAATTGAGCTTTTCCGAATGTCCTTTGCCAAGGTTGCGCCATTTGCGTTGCGTGCCGCTGTTGGCTTGTTCGATAGAGGCATGGAACGGCGGGTTGCACATGGTGAGGTGAAAAGCATCCCGGGGTTCGATTACGCCCCTGAAGATATTCTCGCGGATATTTTGTCGTCGGAGGGTGATTTTCAGTTTGTTGAATTGGCAGATCCGCTTTGCAGATTGGAGTGCGCCCGCATCGATATCGGTCCCCGTGAAGTGCCAACCATATTCGCTTTGACCGATCAGCGGATAGACCAGGCTGGCACCGGTCCCGATGTCCAACACTTTGATGTCGCGGCCGCGGGGGATTTCCAGGCTGTTACTTTCAGCAAGCAAATCCGCCAGATAGTGGATGTAATCGACGCGGCCAGGGATAGGAGGGCAAAGATAACCGGCGGGGATATCCCAAAAATCGACATTGTAATGCAATTTCAGCAACGCCCGGTTCAACATACGGACCGCTGCCACATCTTGAAAATCAATCGTCGTCTCGCCCCTTGGGTTCCGGGTCGTGAAGGCCTCAAGCTCGGGCGATTGCTCAATCAGGCGCGAGAAATCGTACCCTTCCCGGTGTTTGTTTCGGGGGTGCAGCATGGTTTTGATAGCCATGGGGGCGCCTTTATTGAAGGTGAAGGACGCATGGAAGCGAACGGTTTGCTGACCTTAGACGCTCGTACCCGGCTACGGAATAGCGGAACGCCCACTACCGCTGGCGCATATGGTCCTTGCCCAAGCTAACTTTGATTTATGGGTGCCGTGATCCAATCGAGGAAAATCTGGGCGGTCTTTGATTGCGGAACCGATGTGGTCACGAAATAGGACGTTCCCAGATCGACCTCGCCATCGGGCCACATCTGCAAGGCGCCTTCGCGGATTGCGCCAGCGGCTATCGAGCGCCAGCCAAGCATCAGCCCCCGCCCCTCAAGCACCGCCTGCGCAGCCTGCACGTAGTTGTTGAAGGTCTGACCGGAAAGACGCTGCCGCTTTATCTTGCGAAAGCGGAAGTAATCCTCCCATCCGGCCCAGTGCTGGTTGTGCGGGCTACGCACATGGATCAGCGGCACGCGCTCAAGTTCCACACCGTCGTTCAACAGACGTTCCATCAAGGCGGGCGCGCCAACGGGGCAGACGCGTTCGTCAAAGAGCTTCTGGGTGATGCCCTCGCGCCAACTACCGGTCCCATAGCGCAGCGCGATCTCCACACCAGGGGCAAGATGCGGCAGGTCGGTTGCGGGGGCCTGCACGTTCACGGTGATGTCAGGGTAAAGCGCGTAAAAGGCGGGCAAGCGCGGCATCAGCCAGTAGGTCGCCATTCCGAGCGTGCAGGCCACCGTGACCTGCGCCCCGCCCTGCCCCGCCAGAGTGCGAATATCTTCAAGCGCAGTCGATATCTGCCCCAAACCATCGCGGACAGCGCGGGCCAGCAATTCGCCCGCCTCGGTCAATTGCGCGGGGCGCGTCGCGCGGTCGATCAAAGGGGTGCCTACATGAGCCTCCAACGCCTTCAACGCCTGACTTATCGCAGGCTCTGTCACGTTCAGGCGCGCTGCGGCAAGCCGCATGGTGCCATGCCGCGCGACAGCCTCGAAGGTGGTGAGCAGGCGCAGCGCCGGTAGCCGATCCATAACTTTACCAAATACTTAC
>JBFHGI010000256.1:0-4425 GCA_041583175.1 Pseudorhodobacter sp.
TCACACCAGAGGCGGCGGCGAGGATATGTGGGGTAGAGCGGTAGTTCTGTTCCAGCCGGACCACATGCGCGCCGGGAAAATCCTTTTCAAACCGCAGGATATTGCCCACCTCGGCCCCGCGCCAGCCATAGATCGACTGGTCATCATCGCCCACGCAGCAGATATTCTTGTGGCTTTGCGCCAGAAGCCGCAGCCAGAGATATTGGGCGACGTTGGTATCCTGGTATTCGTCAACAAGGATATAGCGGAACCAGCGCTGATACTGCGCCAGAATATCGGGATGCGCCTGAAACAGGGTGACGGTGTGCAGCAAGAGATCGCCGAAATCGGTCGCGTTCAGGGATTTCAGACGGTCCTGATACTGCTGGTAAAGCTCTGTCCCGCGGTTGTTATAGGCGGAGGCCTCGGAGGACGGCACCTTTTCCGGCGTCCAGGCGCGGTTCTTCCAAGCGTCGATCAGGCCAGCGAGCATCCGCGCGGGCCAGCGCTTTTCGTCGATGCTGTTGGCGGTGATGAGTTGCTTGAGCAGCCGCAACTGATCATCGGTGTCCAGACTGGTGAAATTGCTTTTCAGCCCCACCAATTCGGCATGACGGCGCAGGATTTTCACAGAGATGGAGTGGAAGGTGCCCATCCATGCCAGCCCCGCATCCGACCCGCCCATCAACCGGCCCACGCGGTCTTTCATCTCACGCGCGGCTTTGTTGGTGAAGGTCACCGCCAGAATCTCATTCGGGCGGGCGCGACCGGTGTTGAGCAGATGCGCGATGCGGGCGGTCAGCGCCTTGGTCTTGCCCGTGCCAGCCCCTGCCAGCATCAGCACCGGGCCATCCAGCGCCTCTACCGCTGCGCGTTGGGCGGGGTTCAGATCATCAAGATAGGGCGTTGGTCGCGCGGCCATGGCACGTTGAGACAGCGGGATCGGGGCTGCGGCCGCCTCATAGGCGTCATTTTCGTCAAATCCGTTCATAGCCCCAAGGTAGCGCGGAATTTCAGCAAGGGAAAGCGGTGTTCTGCGATTGTTCGCACAATATCAGGTGCGGCCTAGGATGGGCCGCCTTCGTGGAAAACCTCTCGCATGCGGGTGCAGTAGCGGGTGAAGAGGTGGGAGAATTGCGTCAATTCGTCATCGCTCCAGCCGTCAAACACCTGCATCATCTTGTCGAAACGCAGGTCGCGGAAGCTGCAAAACAGGTCTTCGGCGCGGTCGGTCAGCACCAGAACCGACTTGCGGCCATCGTCTTGCGCGGCCTCGCGCCGCAGGTAGCCATCGGCGATCAGGTCAGCGGCGATGCGGCTGGCGCGGGACGGATCGAGGCGCAGCTCTTCGGCCAGAAGGCCGATGGTGGCAGGCTGGGCGGGGCGTTCGCCCTTGCCGCTTTGGATGCGCAGAATCGCGGTCAGGCTTTGAAATTGCGAGATTTCAAGCACCTGCCCCATTTCCGACAGAAGCTTACGGGGCAAGTCACCCCGCGCGACCAGGCGGTGAAAGACAAAGGCGGCGGCGTCGAAATCGGCCATCGCCTGCGCGGCCTCTGCGGAGTGACCATTGGCAAGCAGCCGCTGGCGAAAGCCGTCATGCGCCTTGGGGGCGGCGGCTGATTGGGCAGAGGGCGTGGCGGTTTTGCTGGTCATTTGGCTGATTTGGCGAAGTCGCATGCAACTGTCAAGAATATGCGCCCCACATTTATGTGCTATTGACATATAATTGCCTCAGGCATACTTCCGGCAATCTCGATGCCCCAAGCCCGATCGGACCAAGATATGCCCCCTGAACAGCAAGCCCCCGCGCAATCGATTCGTCTGGTGATCGGCTCTGTGGCGGTGCTGTTGCTGCTTGCCTCGCTGGATCAGACGATCATTTCGACGGCGCTGCCGACGATTGTCGCGGATCTGGGCGGGTTGGATCATCTGTCCTGGGTGGTGACGGCCTATATTCTGGCCTCGACGATTTCGGCCCCGATCTACGGCAAGTTGGGCGATCTTTACGGGCGGCGGAATATGGTGTTCCTTTCGGTCGCGCTGTTCCTGCTCGGGTCAACGTTCTGCGGGATGGCGGGCAGCATGGAGGCGCTGATTGCCGCGCGGGCCTTGCAGGGGATCGGCGGCGGCGGGCTGTTCGTGCTGGCGCTTTCGGTGATCGGGGATGTGATTCCCCCGAAAGAACGGGGGCGGGTGCAAGGGGTTTTCGCGGCCGTTTTCTCGCTGTCCTCGGTGCTCGGGCCGCTTTTGGGTGGCTGGTTCGTGGAGGCATTCAGCTGGCACTGGATATTCTACATCAACCTGCCCTTGGGGGCATTGGCCGTGCTGGGCTTTGCCGCAGGCTTCGCCCCCACGGGCAAACGCGAAAAGCGCAGCATCGATTGGGCCGGTGCGGCGGCGCTATCGCTGTCGTTGGGCAGCCTGACGCTTGTCACCAGCCTTGGGGGGCGCTCTTTCCCTTGGACCTCGGCAGAGGCGTTGGGCCTGATCGCGCTTTTCATCGCTGCGACCCTGTCTTTTGTGGTGATCGAACGGCGGGCGGCCGAGCCGATCTTGCCGCCGTCGCTGTTCCGGCTGAATGTCTTTGTTTTCACCTCTATGATCGGGTTCATCACCGGGGCGGTTCTGTTTGGCGCGGTGACGTTCCTGCCGCTGTATTTACAAGTCGCCAAAGGGATTTCACCGACGGTTTCCGGCCTCATGCTGGTGCCGATGACGGCGGGGATTGTGATGTCCTCCATGTTGGCGGGGCAATTCATGGGGCGCACCGGGCGCTACCGGATGCTGCCGATGATCGGAACGGCGCTTGTGACGACGGGGGCCTTGCTGCTGACGCAGATTGATCGCGACACGAGTACGGCCATGTTCGGGCTGTTCGTCGGTGTCATGGGGGCGGGGTTGGGAAGTATCTTTCCTGTCATTACCACGGCGGCGCAAAACGCGGTGCCGCGGGCCCAACTTGGCACAGCCACGGCAGCGGGGGTGATGTTTCGCCAGACCGGCGGGTCGCTTGCTGTCGCCGTTTATGGTGCACTGTTTGCGGGCCGCATGGCGGATGTTCTGGGCGACAAAGCCGCCGAACTGGGCGGCGAGATCGGCCCGCAGATCATCGCCTCCCTCTCGCCTGACATGCAGGAAGCCGTGGCATCGGCCATCGTTTCCGCCATTCACCCGATCTTCTGGATCAGTGCGGGTCTGGCAGCGATCGGCTTTGTTCTGGCACTGGCGTTGCAGGAAATCCCGTTGCAAAGCCGCACGGCCGCAGCGCAAGAATAGAAAAGACGACGCTGTCAACGCGAATTCTTTCACAAATGTGTCAAGATTTGTTCCTGTAGGGTATTGCGCTGCACTGCAGCGCGCCTAAAGTGCGCCAACCTTATTCCTTGGGAGACACCGACATGGCCGAATTCCGCAAAATTCTGATTGCCAACCGTGGCGAGATCGCTATCCGCGTGATGCGCGCCGCCAACGAGATGGGCAAGAAAACCGTTGCGGTCTATGCCGAGGAAGACAAACTGGGCCTACACCGTTTCAAGGCGGATGAGGCATACCGGATTGGTGAGGGCCTGTCGCCCGTTGGCGCTTATCTGAGCATCCCCGAGATTATCCGCGTGGCCAAGATGTCGGGCGCGGATGCCATCCACCCCGGCTATGGGCTTTTGTCGGAAAACCCTGATTTCGTGGATGCCTGTGATGCGGCGGGGATTACCTTTATCGGGCCGAAAGCCGCCACGATGCGCGCGCTTGGCGATAAGGCATCGGCACGCCGCGTGGCGATCGAGGCGGGCGTTCCGGTTATTCCGGCGACGGATGTGCTGGGCGACGATATGGCGCTGGTGAAAAAGCAGGCCGCCGAAGTGGGCTATCCGTTGATGCTGAAAGCCTCTTGGGGGGGCGGCGGGCGCGGGATGCGCCCGATCCTGTCGGAAAAGGAATTGGCCGACAAGGTGCGCGAAGGGCGGCGCGAGGCGGAAGCTGCCTTTGGCAATGGCGAGGGCTATCTGGAAAAGATGATCCTGCGCGCGCGTCACGTCGAAGTGCAAATTCTTGGCGACAAGCATGGGGAAATTTACCACCTGTTTGAACGCGATTGCTCGGTCCAGCGCCGCAACCAAAAAGTGGTGGAGCGTGCGCCTGCCCCCTATCTGACCGAGGCCCAGCGCGCCGAGGTCTGCGAGCTTGGCCGCAAGATCTGCGCCCATGTCGGCTATGAATGTGCAGGCACCGTCGAATTCCTGATGGATATGGACGATGAGAAATTCTACTTCATCGAAGTGAACCCGCGCGTGCAGGTGGAGCATACGGTGACCGAGGAAGTCACCGGCATCGACATCGTGCAAGCGCAAATCCGCATCGCCGAAGGCAAGACACTGGCCGAGGCCACGGGCGCGCCCAGCCAAGCCGATGTGACGCTGTCAGGCCATGCGCTGCAATGCCGTGTCA
>JBFHGI010000257.1:0-4414 GCA_041583175.1 Pseudorhodobacter sp.
CAGCCCTGCCTGCGTGCCCGCGACGGACGACAAGACACCAAGCACCCTTATGCCATCCGCGGCCATTTCGAAAAGTGGCGCGCCCGAGTCACCCTTCATCGCCGCACATTGCGCCAGTATCACATCACGAGCCGATGCATAGGCGGCCTCGCCACAATCCTCTGCAACGGTCAGCACATGCGCGCGCAATCCTGCGTAACCGGCAAGAAAGACATCTGTGGTTTTCAAGCCTTCAGGCGCTTCCGAGGCCAGGCTCGCAAATCCCGTTTGCCGGCCAATCGGCTTTGAAAGCACAAGCAGAGCCCAGTCCGCCGGAGGATCGATGCGGAAATCGTGGCGCCCCATGTCATACGATGGGTCCAGTATGTAACGTTCGACAGTCGAAACGGCGGCCCCCTGCCCCTGCATGTAGCCAGCGACAAAACGCAGACTTTGCGGCGCTATCCACGTCTTGCGCAATTCATCATATAAGCAATGTGCCGCCGTCAGAACCACTTGCTCGGAAATCAACGTGCCGGTGCAATGGCTGCGCGTCTGAACCGTGGCAGAGTTCACCCGACCGATAGCGCGCCAAGGCAGAGCGCTCGCATCGACGACGCGACGCGCCCGAATGGCAGCGCAGCCATCGTTCAGGTCCTGACCTGCCGCACAAACGCCGCTCAATTCGGGGAGATAGAGGGGCTTGCCGCCAAAATGCCCGGGCGCCCCAGCGTCCGTCTGCGCAACGCCAACCTGCGGGGGAACCATGAAAATACAGACACTTGCAATAGAAAGGAGGCCCCGGACGCGTAACCATACCCCAAGCAGCGCGGCGAGCATGCCTCGTCCAAAACGGCTTTTAATTATGGTCGGAACCGCCACAAATGGACACAGCCTTTCACATGGTTCAGAAGAAGTGGTAGGCCCGGAGGGACTCGAACCCCCAACCAAGGCGTTATGAGCGCCCTGCTCTAACCAATTGAGCTACAGGCCCGAAACCGGCCAGAACGAAGGCCGGCCAGATCGGATGAGCTTTGCTATGCGCATCTGTTGGGGGGGTCAAGACCAGTTCGTCGCAACAGCTTTGTTAACGCCTTGGCAATCCTTCCATGCGAAGCAAGGTGGAGCGGACACGGGGGTTTCATTGGAACAAAGCGGCATCAGAAAGAAGATTAGTCTTGCGCGCAGCAATGTGGCCCCTGTCGTAGTGAAAGGTGCCGCGAAAGCCTGGAAATTGGCGCTGGGACGCGCCGCACGGGATTCCGTGGGGATGGAAATAGGGCTCGATGACCTGCGGCAAGACAGGTTCTCGCTTGCGGAAGTGCTGGAATTGCCACCCGAACGCGGGCTTGTCGTGATGTTGGAGGGGCCGAAGGATAGCCTCGGGGTGATTGTCCTGTCGCCAGATGTTCTGGCGGGCATTGTCGAAATGCAAACTGTGGGGCGGGTCAACGCCGCTGCGGCGATATCGCGGCGGCCGACCCGGACGGATGCGGCAATGGCCACCGTCTTTATCGACAGGGCTTTGACCGGGCTGGAAATGGAATTGCTCAACGATTCCGATCTGATCTGGACCAGTGGATTTCGCTACGCTTCCTTTTTGGAGGATGCACGCCCCCTAGCCCTGTTGCTGGAGGATGTGACCTATCAAGTCTTGCGCGCCGAGGTGCGCTTGGCCGAGGGTGCCAGAAGCGGGCAGATCATTCTGGCTCTACCGGCAGACGGCCGTGGCCGCGCGCCTGCGACCCCCGCGCCAACGCCAAGCCGCGCGGCAGAAATGGTTTTCTCTGCCGCTCTTGGGGAACAGGTGATGGGCGTTCAGGCAGAGCTTGTTGCCGTACTCGCCCGCCTGAAGCTGCCGATCGAAACGGTAATGAACCTCAAGCCGGGCGATCCGGTGCCATTGGGTACCGCCTCGGTAAACCGGATTGATCTTGAAGGGCTGGATGGGACAAGGGCCGCAGGCGGCAAACTGGGCCAGAACCGCGGCATGCGCGCAGTGCGCATGGACGAGACAGCAAGCCCCGCCGCCCGCGTAGATGCCCCGTCGCGGCGCGCCCCCTCTGACGCAGGAAGCCCCGCGATCCAAAAAGCCGGTTAGCGGCACACCGGCTTTCCGCATTTGGGGCAGCAGGTGCCGCGACACTCCTGCAAAGGCTTAGCCGTTCACATCAACCACGACCCTGCCTTTGACCTGACCTTTCAGAATATTTGCCCCGAGCTGCGGCAGATCGGCCAGAACAGCGGGCTGCACCATTGCCTCCAGCTTGGCCATCGGCAGATCTTTGGCAATCCGCTCCCAAGCGCGCAGCCGGTCGTCATAAGGGCGCATCACGCTGTCGATGCCCAATAGGTTCACCCCGCGCAGGAGGAACGGGATCACCGTTGCGGGCAAAGCCGCCCCACCGGCCAGACCGACCGCCGCGACCGAGGCGCCATATTTCATCTGGCCTAAAACGCGCGCCAGCATCGCACCGCCCACCGCATCGACGCAGCCCGCCCACGTCTCGCCTTCCAGCGGCCGCTTGACGGTTTCGGCCAGATCTTCGCGCGCGACGATCTGGCTTGCCCCCAAGGATGTCAGGTAATCCGCCGTTTCGGGCCGCCCCGTAACGGCGGCCACCTCATAGCCAAGGTTCGCCAGCAGCGCTGTCGCGACAGAGCCCACGCCCCCCGCCGCCCCGGTGACCAGAACCGGCCCGTTGCCGGGTTTCAACCCGTGGTCTTCCAGTGCCATCACGGCCAGCATGGCGGTAAAGCCTGCCGTGCCCACCGCCATGGCCTGACGCGTGGTCAGACCTGCGGGCAGCGGCACCAGCCAATCGGCCTTGACCCGCGCCTTTTGCGCGTAACCGCCCCAATGCGCCTCGCCCACGCGCCAGCCGGTCAGCACGACCTTGTCGCCCGCCTTGTAGCGCGGATCGGTTGACGCCTCGACCGTGCCTGCAAAATCAATCCCCGGCACATGCGGGTAGTTGCGCACCAACCCGCCACCGGGGCCGATGCACAACCCGTCCTTGTAATTCACGGTCGAATACTCGACAGCCACCGTCACCTCGCCCTCGGGCAAACGGTCCAACCCGATCTGCTGGACCGAGGCTGCGGTTTTCCCCTCGGCATCTTTCTCGACGATCAATGCGTTAAACATAGGAACTCTCCTTCAAATCCAGAATTTATCTTTCACGACCGCAGGCCGCATACCCGCCGGCGTTTCCACTTCCAGCTTGGTGCCCGCGTCCCAATGCGTCATCCGCACCATGCCAATGGCGACATTGCCGCCGAAATCGGGGCTGGCGGCGGCCGAGGTGACCTGCCCCACCTTCTTGCCCCCGGCCATCACAGGCCAGACGCGATCACAGGGCGGGATCTCGCCTTCAATCGCGATGGGGCGAATTTGCTGCACGGGGCCTTCCTTGGCCACGCGCAACAGCGCATCGCGGCCCACGCAGCCAATCGCCGTATGGGTGTTGCAAAACTTGCCAAGCCCACATTCATGCGGGGTGTTGTCGCGCGTCATGTCATTGCCATAAGACAGCAAGCCACCTTCAATCCGCTCTATCAGGTTGGGGCAACCGGCGCGAACCTGCAAATCCTCTCCGGCTGCGAACAGCGCGTCCCACAGCGGCATCCCGATATCGCCGCCTTCGACGTAAATCTCATAGCCACCCTGCTTGGAATAGCCGGATCGCGCAATCGCAAGGCTGCGCCCCTGAAAATCAAACCAGCCAAAGCGGAAAAAGCGGACCTTGCGCACCTCATCGCCAAAGACCCGCGCCATCAGATCATCTGCCTTCGGCCCCTGAATCGCCAAGGGCGACACATCGGGCTCATCCACCAGCACATCCAACCGGAACCCCAGCGCAATCGCCTTGACCCAGAGCAGCAGATCACTATCGGCAATCGAAATCCAATAGCGATCCTCGGCCAGTTTCACGGCAACGGGGTCGTTCAACATGCCCCCCGTTTCATCCACCATCGGCACGTAATAGCACTGCCCCGGCAGCATCCCCCGCAAATCGCGCGGCGTCAGCATTTGCATCAGCCGCCCGGCATCCGGGCCGCGCAGTTCCACCTGCCGCTCACACGCCACGTCCCAAACCTGAACATGGTCTTTCAAATGCCTGTAATCATTCACTATACTGTCAAACACCGTGGGCAGCAGCATGTGGTTGTAAACAGTATAGCCCTTAACCCCAGCAGCTTCGACACCGGCAGAAAAAGGCGTGCGCCGCACACGGCGCGACGGGGCGATCGTGGCCATTTGCATCCCCCCTTATTTCGGCCCGTGCCAGTCGATCTGGCAAATCTCGGCACAACGCCCGTCAAAATCCCACACGCGGCCAAAGGCGCGCACGCGGCCCTTGTCGGCCTGCGCGATGGTAACATCCGGCCCCATCCAGTATTCGGTGTTCTTCACAACCACTTCATCATCGGG
>JBFHGI010000258.1:0-4405 GCA_041583175.1 Pseudorhodobacter sp.
AAATTCGGCGGCACCTTTTCGGTCGCCATGAAAGTTGCCAGTTCCCCCGCCAGGGAGATGCACATACGGTGCAATTCGGCGGGGTGGATATTTTCCATTTCCAGCATGTTGCGGAACACGGGCAGCGCCCGGTTCACACACATCAAAAGCAGAAAATCCTGTATTTCGGCCACGCCCTTGGTGGTGCCACTTTCGGCAAGCCGCCCTGCAAGCGCCTTGACACGGTGGCCGAGCAGGCCTTCCAGTTCCTGCAAAAAGCCACCCAGGGTAGGGGCCGCGCGCACGTCGAGGCATGACGGCATGAAGGCCTTGTCCAGCACCACCTCGCCATCGGGCTTCCGCTCGATGATGCGGGCGATGGGCATGGTCAGGCGGTCAGCCAGATCATCCACGGCCAGCGCGAATTGCAGGCGCATCTTGCCGACGCCAAGCGTTACGGGCTTGCGCCCTTCGCCCATCGTATCGGTCACTTCCAGTTCTGCCGGACGGAACCGGGCGGCGGAGCGTTCCGCGCCCGTCATATCCACTTCCAGCACGCCTTGGCGGCGCTGCGGCACCGAAAGGTAAACCACACAATCCTTGATATCTTCCGGCACATCCAGCGCGGGCGGGTGATCGACCGATTGCGGCACACGAAAGGTCGCCCCGTCCGGCGTCAGCCCCGCGCAGCCCTTGATCGCGAATTTCCCGATCTTGAGAACCTCTTCATCAATCTCAAGCTCGTTCACGCCCCAAAGATAGGGGGCAACGCGCCGCGCCAGACCGCTAATCAGCCCCTCGGCGTAGCGATCCGCTTGCTGAAAATGATGAGGCTGCAAAAACAGCCCTTCGGTCCAGAGAACCTTGCTATCCCAGGACACTGGCTACTCCTTCAAATAAATTCTGTGGGCCAGACGCCCGCGAATAGAGCCTAAAGAACCTCGGCCCGTCTGTCATTTCAATCTTTCCAACTGCTTCTTGTAAGCCTTGGCAAACTCTTTGCTGAAAAACTCGTGAAAATCATGTTCAGCCTGCTCCGAAATATCGGCATACAGCTTTTCGTAGGTCTCCCAATAGCGGGATTTTCGGCCCTTGAGCATATCGGCGAAGCCGCCACCCTTGCCGATTTTCTCCTCAAGCGTCTTGGGGTCCAGCCGCGCCAGCACATCCTTGATCGCGGCTTCCATGCCGGTGACCATTGCCACCTCATGCGCCTTGATGTCGCCCAGCGCCTCATCCACGGCGGCAGAGGCGGGCATATAGCCCTTGCGCGGCTTGATGATGAATTCCACCGCGTGCTCGGGGCTGAGCGCGAATTTCAACGGGTTGTTTCCCCCTGCGGCAAGCTCTGTCTTCTCGATCCGGAACTCGGATTTGATAGAGGTGCGCGTCATCAAGATATCGCGCAAGCCGGAGATGAGCGTGAACATCACGCCGCCCAGACGCTCCATCGTCTCGACCAGCTCGTCGTCGTTGATGGTGAGATCCTCGACCCCTGCGCCGCGCAAGAATGCGCGGGCCGCGTCATGGGCATGCGCCGAAGCCGCCGCGCTGGCAGGTGCCGCGCTGGGCGGTTTGGCAACCGGCGCAGGCACAGGTTTCGGGGCAGGTGTGACGGGGCGGGCCGCTGAGGCCCGCTGCAAAGGCGGCGGCGGCGGCACGACCGAGGTGGTGACCTTGGACGACGGCACCGAGGCCGCAAAAGGCGAGCTTTCGTCTTCGGGAACAGGTGCCGGCTTTGGTTTGGCCGCAGGCTCGGTTGCGGGTGGGGGCGGCAGCAATTCCTCTTCCGCAGCCGGAGGCAGGTCTACGACCGGCTTTGGCGGCGGCGCTTTAGGGGGTGGCGGCTTTGGTGTCGGGCTGAGGAAATCATCATCCCAATCATCCGGTATCACAGACTCGGCCGTTTTGCGGGCCTGAAAGCCATCCGAAACCGAGGCACTATGCGCACCGAACGATGCACCCTGGCCATCTTCCAGCGGGTCGGGCAGCGGGCCGAGAATAGGGTCGTCGCCATCCCCGACATTTGGAAGCATCAAGCTGTCGATCGGGTCCTCGCGCACGATTTGCGATGGGCCGCGCGGGCTTTGATCGCCCATCAGATCATCGAGGAAATCCGCTTTCTTCGCGCCCGGGTCATCCAACAGATCCAGCAGACTTTCAGGAGAGGCACCCGCAGAACCATGTGAGACCGGCGCGTCATCGACCGGTGGCGGCAATCCGGCAAGCGGATCGGCAGAGACATTGCTGGAGATGGCTACGACCAATTCGTAAGCGCCCATCGACAGCACATCGCCGTCGTTCAGCGGTGTCGGCACACGGCCTAGCGCGTTCTTGCCATAGTTCAGAAAGGTGCCGTTGGTGGAAAAATCGATCACCGTCACGTCACCATTATTGTCTTCGATGGTGCAATGATTTTTGGAAATCAGGCGGTCAGGGTCGGGCAAGACCACATCGTTTTCAGGCCCGCGCCCGATGGTCAGGCTGGGACCGATCATAACGATCGGGGCGCCGTCACCGGGGACGGAGCCCGTCGATTGAAACCGCAGTGTTACAGACATTCAGGCATCAGCCTCCGGTTAGGACAGTGATCGCGCCCGGCGGCAAGATGGGTGCCGGCGTAGGGCCTGCACACAAATCTATCCCGATGCGGGCAGCGGGCAATTTTCCTATCATAACACTCGTTGACCCTTTGGCAATCGGATGGGGAGAAACGCCAGGGCACATGTCTGTCATGCGGGCGGCACAAAGTTTGACGACCAAAACAGTTGGGCAACACGGCGGCAACACCGGCAACGGCACCCCATACGTCAACAGGCAGGAGTGCAGATCGGTAAATCGGGCTTGTGGAGGTCCGGGCATCTCAGATCATCCTTTCGCTTCGGCTTTGGCACCATCACCGGCAGTGACGCGGCCGTTCCCGCCCCGCGCGATATCAAGGCCTCGGTCGATCAATATTTCCATATAGGTCGCAAAGGTATCGGCGCGGGCACGCAGTGCTATCATGTTCATTGCCAGAACGGCTGCCGCGACACCATTGGCCGGTGCCGGTGTCTGGCTAAGATCGCCGGGGCCCATAGTCCCATCGGCATAGAGTGCTGCCATCGCGCAAAAGCTGGTGTCATCGTCCATATCCGCCGTTTCAAAAGCGTCGCGGGCGGCGGTTCGGTTATCCTCGGTCGGTTTGAACACCCATGCTTCCGCTGTTCTCAGCGGCGGCGGTACAACTTTCGGTTCCGCCCCGATCAGATCACGCGCAGCCAGACAGGCCCACCACGTCGCCTCACGCGGGGGCAAAGCAACTGCCAGCAATCGCAGGATATCAACTTTCGCTGCTTTGGAGTCCAGTTCCGACAGCACAACTTCGACAAGAGCAGAGGCAGGGGCGGCGATAGGGGTTTGCAGCTTTGTATTGGCCATCGCCAACATTCGCGCTGCCGGTTCGGGCGGGATCTTCTTCAGATTTGCGAAGCGTTTGCTCATGGTACCCTCAGTTAATCAGCACGAAACCGCCTTGGACCTGCACGGCTGTGCTGCCCTTGACGGCGTTGACGACGCTGGCCTCGGAGGTGACCATGATCCCTTTGATCGTGATGCCGGACTGGTCGATGGTGATAGAGTTGCCACCAACTTTCAGTTCAATCTTTTGCATCGATTCGATTGTGATCGAACCTGTGACCGTGGATTTGAAGGCCCCTGTAACAGTTTCGGTATATTTGCCCGATGTATCATGCGTCTGGTCACCCGAGACCGTCACCTCGACATTGCCCGTCACCTCTTCGGTCTGGTTGCCACCGATTGTTTGGGTCTGGTCGGTTTCGATGTGCCTGATTTCATTGCCGGTCTCGACCGTGAAGGTCATGTCACCGGTTTTGATCGTCTCGGTCTTGTTGGCATAGATGGTCTGCGTCAGATCACCGGGGTCTTGCTTTTCCATCCCGATGGTGATCGTGGCATTGTTCTTGATGATCTCGACATAGTCCTTTTCGGACTGAAGCCGCACCAGCTCCTCGTCCTTTTTGTCTTCCATCATCAATTCGTTGAAACCGCCGCCCCCTTTGGAGCTGTTGGTCTTGATCCCCGATTGCGTCATGTTGTCGGGCAGCGCATAGGGCGGCATGGTGTCGGCGTTATAGAGCATTCCGGTGCAGATCGGCCGGTCGGGGTCGCCATCCTCGAACTGGATGACAACCTCTTGCCCGATGCGGGGAATATGGATCATGCCCCAATTCTTGCCCGACCAAGGCGTCGTGACCCGCACGAAGCAGGTGGTCTTTTCGTCATTCTGGCCGTCACGGTCCCATGGGAACTGCACTTTGATACGGCCATATTTATCGGTGTAGATCTCTTCACCCGCAGGGCCCGTGACCTTGGCGATCAGAATCCCCGGAATCCGCGGCCATGGCGTTTTGCGCTTGGCGCGGAA
>JBFHGI010000259.1:0-4398 GCA_041583175.1 Pseudorhodobacter sp.
AAGACAAAGGCCCCGTATTCGCCAGCCGTCGCTGCTTTGGAATAGACGTTATAGGGCAGCGCCTCTACCCCGTTCACCTTCAAGCCGCCACGGGCCAGCATTTGCCCCAAGGCCTGTGCCAGATCGCCATCACCGGGGAAGCGGTCATTCGACGAAGACACCGTGATGCCGAAGCCTTCGGGATAGCCAGCCTCGGCCAGCAAGGCTTTGGCCTTTTCCAGATCAGGCGTATCGGCGGCCACCGCAGCGGCGTGCCCCCCCAAGCCCGGCGCAGCAATCTGGCCCGCCGGAATGCCGGAGCCGCCCAGAATACGGTCCACGATCAATTCGCGGTCAATCATCAGCGAAATTGCCTTGCGCACCTTGCTATCTTTGAACGGGTTGGCGGCAAGGGCGGCCCCTTGCAAATCCGTAACGCCAGGCGCGGTATCTTCGCGCATCGACAAGCCCAGATAGATCACGCGGCCCGAGGGGGTAGAGATGACGTTGATATCGCCATCCGCTTCAAGACGCGGCACATCCGCCGGCGGTACGGCATCAATCAGATCGACTGATTTCGACAGCAGCGCCGCAACGCGTGCCGCATCGTTGGAAATGAAGCGGATCTCGACCTCTTTGAACTCCGGCTTGTCGCCCCAGTAGCCGTCATAGGCTTCCAGCTTCAACGTCTCGCCGGGGGTCCAGCTCATGAACTTGTAAGGGCCAGTACCGATAGCCGCTTTGCCGGAGTTGAAATCCTCGCTCGCCATGCCTTCGCTGGCAGCTTTGGAGATGATGAAGACGCGGCCGATTTCTTCCATAAAGGCAGGCGACGGGGTTTTGGTGGTGACCTTCAGCGTCTGGTCATCCACCTTCTCCATCGCAGCAACGCCTGCGACCATATCGCTAAAAGGGGCGGGGCTGTTTGGCACTTCATCCGTGCGCTCGATGGAATAGATCACATCCTCCACCGTTAGGGGGGAGCCGTTGTGGAAGGTAACGCCCGGACGCAGCTTGATTTCCCACGTTAGCGGATCGGTGTTGGCCCAGCTTTCCGCCAGATCGGGATGCATTTGCAGGTTCTCGTCAAAGTTCGCCAAGCGACCGAAAATCATATCGGCGGTCATCTGGTTGTTCCCTGTGCGCGAGAATTGCGGGTCGATAGAGCTTTGCTCGCTAGAGCGACCGATTACCAGATCGGCAGCAAGGACAGGCATCGCCGTTGTCATCAAAAGGGCGGCAAACAGGATCGGCTTGAAATGGGTCATGGCTGGTCTCCGTGTTGAGGTGTTTTTGGTGATGGCGGCAATCCTTGCCCCCCGTTCAGATGGCAGGCCACGTCCTGCCCTGCGCCGACCGAGACAAGCGGCGGGCGCTCTGTCCGGCAGCGATCAAAGGCCAGCGGGCAGCGTGGGTGAAAATGGCAACCCTTGGGCGGGTTCACTGGCGAGGGGATTTCCCCCTTGATGGCGGCAAAGCGGCGACCGCGACGGTCCAGGCGCGGGATCTCCTCCAGCAGGGCGGCGGTATAGGGGTGGCGCGGCGCGTCGAACACGCGGCCTGCGTCGGCCACCTCGACCACACGGCCCAGATACATGATGACAACGCGGTCGGCGATGTGCCGAACCACGCCAAGGTCATGGCTGATGAACATCAGGGTCAGGCCGAAATCCTGCCGCAGCTGCATGAACAGGTTGATGACCTGCGCCTGAATGGAAACATCCAGCGCCGCAATGCTTTCATCGCAGATCAGGAAATCGGGGTTTACGGCAAGCGCGCGCGCAATGCCGATGCGTTGCCGTTGCCCGCCTGAAAACTGATGCGGAAAGCGATTTGCCATCGCGGGGTCCAGCCCCACGGTAGCCAGGAGCTTTTCCACCAAGGCGGGAATCTCGCGGCGTGGCGTCAGGCCATGCACGCGCGGGGCTTCTCCAATAATTTCGGCCACCCGTTTGCGAGGGTTGAGCGAGGACATCGGGTCTTGAAAGATAATCTGCGTTGCAAGCCGCATGGCGCGCGCGTCGGCCCCGCGCAGGCCCGCAATATCCTTACCCTTATTCAGAACGCGCCCCCCGCTGGCTGGCAACATACCCGCCATGATCCGGCCCAGCGTCGATTTCCCGCAACCGGATTCCCCGACAATGCCAAGCACCTCTCCCCGTGTCACGCTGATGCTGACCTCGTCCAACGCTTGTACGGTGGGCGGCTCCGACGCGACGCCCAATCTGATTGCAAGACGCTCGGCAAAATCCGGTGTCTTGCGGAAGGTGCGGCTGACATTTTCGGCGGCGGCGATGATGTCGGTCATTGTCCAAGCCCTAGCGGATGAAAGCAGCGCCAGCGACGTGCGGTGCCATGGGTTTCGTCTGGTTCCGCAAGGCAGGCATCGGTCGCATAGGCGCAACGGGGCCGAAAGGCGCAGCCTTCGGGGCGGTTCAACGGGCGCGGGGCCATGCCCGGAATTTGGCGCAACGGTTCGCCGCGCTGGTTTGCCATCGGGGTAGAGGCGATAAGCCCTTGCGTATAAGGGTGGCGCGGATGGTCCAGAACATCGTCTACGGCGCCTTCTTCGACAATCCGGCCCGCATACATCACCGCAATCCGGTTCGCCAAACCCGCCACAACACCAAGGTCGTGGCTGATCCAGATCAGCCCCATGCCCATTTCCGCCACCAGATCCTGCACCACAGACAGGATTTGTGCCTGAATCGTCACATCCAGTGCGGTTGTCGGCTCATCCGCAATGATCAGATCGGGTTCGTGCAGCAGAGCCATTGCAATCGCCACCCGCTGCCGCATCCCGCCCGAGAACTCGTGCGGATAGGCGTTCAGCCTTTCGTCTGGCGAGGGAATGCCCACCCGACCCAAAGCCGCACTGGCCCGCTGGCGCGCCTCGGCCCGGCTGACCTTGCGGTGGGTCAGCACGGTTTCAATCATCTGCGTGCCGATCGACAGAACGGGGTTCAGCGTCATCATCGGGTCTTGAAAGATCATCGCGATGCGGCGACCACGCAACTGGCGCAGGCTTTCACTGTCCAGCCCCGTCAGATCGGTGCCATCAAAGGCAATCTGGCCGCCTGCGATCCGCCCTGGCGGGTCCAAAAGTCCGATGATCGAGAATCCGGTAATCGACTTGCCTGACCCGCTTTCGCCAACCAGCCCGACAATTTCACCCCGGTTCAGCGTCAGGTTTACACCGTCGACCGCCTTGATCGTCCCCGCAGGCGTTTCAAACCAGACCCGTAGATCATCCACTTTCAAAAGCGTGCTCATGCGGCCAACCTCGGGTTCAGGACAAGGCGCAAACGATCACCCAGCACGTTGATGGCAAAGACCAGCACAAGCAGCAGAAGGCCGGGATAGACGCTCATCCAGTAGATGCCCGCTAGCAGCACCTGATAGCCGTTGGCGATCAGCAGGCCGAGCGATGGTTCGGTGATCGGCAGTCCAATACCCAGAAAGCTGAGAGTAGCCTCGGCAGCAATAGCATTGGCCACCTGAATGGAGCCGATGACGATCAGTGTCGGCAGGCAGTTCGGCAGCAGATGCGCAAAAAGAATACGCGCGGGGCTGATGCCCAAGCAGCGGGCGGCGACGACATAATCCTTTTCCGCCTCGACCATTGCGGTCGCCCGTACGGTGCGCGCGAAATAGGCCCATTGCACGAAGATCAGCGCAAGGATCACCTTGCCTGTGCCCTGCCCGAACACGACTAAAATCATCAGCGCGACAAGGATCGTGGGCAGCCCCAGCATCAGGTCCACAAAGCGCATGATCAGCGCATCGACCCGCCCGCCCATATAGGCCGCGATAAGCCCCAGCATGGTTCCCAGTGCCATCGCCAGAACCCCAGCCGTAAGCCCCACTGCGAGCGAGGTGCGCAGCCCGTAAAGCATTGCGGACAGCATATCGCGCCCTTGGGTGTCGGTACCAAGAATGTAGAGCATCCCCGAATAGCCGCGCGACATCGGCGGCAGCTTGCTGTCGAACAGGTCGATCTGCATCAGGTCATACGGGTTTTGCGGCGCGATCACCGGGGCCAGAACGGCGGCGAGTACCAGCAAGATGCAGACCGATAGCGCCACGGTGGCTTTGGGGCTATCCAGCACCCCTTTCAAGGCGCGGGCGGTCAGGGTGTCGGCAGTAAGAACAGCCATCATGCGCGCCCCCTGATCCGTGGGTCCAGCAGCGAATACAGAATGTCCACCACCAGATTGATCAGAATGAACATCGTCACGATGATCAGGATATAGGCGACGACAATCGGGCGATCGAGCGCACCGATGCTGTCAATGATCAGCTTGCCAACCCCCGGCCAGGCAAAGATGGTTTCCGTGACTACAGCAAAAGCGATCAGCGAGCCGAACTCTACTCCGATCACCGTGATGATCGGGATCAGGATGTTGCGCATCACATGCA